>CAZJSX010000205.1:0-3406 GCA_964548845.1 uncultured bacterium
CCCTTTGTTAGCTTTTGATTAGAAAAATGCTTTCTATAAAAGTTTGGGGCTGCAACTAAGCTATAGTCCATGTTTCCTAAAAAAGTCACATGACTGTGGGCACATTTTTGATTTGATGTTGAAGCACATGCTGAGACAAGCCCCTTTTTAAAATAATCATAAGTCAATTCTTGGTCGTCGCTGATAATTTCTATAATAAAATCCTTAAAAAACAGCTCTTTTTCAACTAAATTTAAAAACCAGGTTTCTAAACTATCCCTATTGAGAGCAATTGAAATACGAGGTGTTGTGGTTTCGGGATTAAGCTGCTTTTTGAGATGCTCTTCTAAAAGGCACACTTTTTTAAAATGACCAATAAGTTGCTCACCTAAATTCGTTGCTTTATAGGGCAAAGATCTAATTAACAAAGGTTGCCCATGATGATTTTCAAGATTTTTAATTCTTTGAGAAATGGCAGATTGAGTTAAATGAAGATGTTTTGCTGCGATCTCAAAACTTTGTTTTTCTATAACGGTATATAATATTTCAATGCTTTTGTAGTCTAACATCAGGTTCTTGCTATTAGTTTTTCTAATCAATCATAATATTAATTAATTTTACTTATTAGAGCAAGCCTTGATATCCTGTAGTCATAATTAAATATTGTAATGGGAGATAGGGATGTTTGTTCATGTTGATAAAAAAGTTTTTGATGCTTTTGGTGGTGCTCAAATAGGTTATTTAGTGGCCCAGGTTAATGTCACTAAAAGTGATCCATTTGTAGAAAAATTAAAAGAAAAATTATTTGAAACTTTGCTCGGAAAAGGGATTAATGCCACTAACTTTGCAATTCATGAAAGCATTGCGATTTGGCGAAAAATCTATGAAAACAATTTCAAAGTTAAAGCTAAAACATATCGCTCCTCGCTTGAAGCTTTGGTTAAAAGAGTTGTAACAGGCAAGCAAATATGGAGCATATGCAATATTGTAGATTTATATAATTGCTGCTCAGTGCATTCAATGCTTCCCATGGGAGGATATGATCTTGGTAAGATCTCAGGTGACATTGCCATTCGATTTGGCCAACCAGGAGAAAAATTTAGAGGACTTGGATTGCCAAATTTAGAAGAGGTAATGGAGCATCATCTTGTCTATGCTGATGATGCACGAGTATTGTGTTGGCTATGGAATTACAAAGACGCTGAGGAAAGCTGTATAGATGAGCATACAAAAGAGGTAGTCTTTTTTATAGATTCTGCTAATGAGGCAAGCTCAGCAACACTTAATAGTGCCATAGACTATCTAAAGGAGATGTTAAGCTGGATTGGTTGCGTAACTACAAAAAAGGGAGTTTTGAATAAAGAGGCTAGCTCTGCTCAACTGATATGAGGTGAATTTATTTTGTTAGTTGGTATTGAGATTTTTTTATCACCACAAGTCTTTATGTAGGCTTTACTAAATTTGAGGGTTGAATTAAGCTTCAAAATATCAACTTACAACCCTTTAGTTAAAATGTCTCAAGACGAGTTTATTCAAGTTATCGATCAGGCAAAAAAATGGATTGAGCAAGAATTTGCTGATCAAAAAACGGTTTTTTTAAATAAAAAGCCGATTCTTAAAAAAACTTCCACTCCAGCAGCGGTTCAAGCAGTAGCAACTTCTACAAAAACTGCAGCTAAGACTCTAGATAATCCAGTACTACCAAAACAAAGTTCCATAGATCAAATCGTTTCTCTAGGGCAATTAATTCAAGCAGAGGTTTTAGTTGTTGTGAGCTCACAAGATGAGCTAGAAAAAGCAATGATGGAAAAAATGGTAGCTGCCATTGACACAAAAATTGCTAAAGCGATGTTAATTCATGCAGGGCAGCTAGAAAGTCATAAACTGTGGAAAGATCTTTTTGCTATC
The DNA here is from genome assembly GCA_964548845.1 of uncultured bacterium. Lineage (GTDB taxonomy): Bacteria > Chlamydiota > Chlamydiia > Chlamydiales > JAAZZY01 > CAZJSX01. The sequence continues at coordinate 1,888 of CAZJSX010000205.1, forward strand.
GCTAAAAAAGGTAAAAAGGTTTTGATTTCAGAAAAAGAGCTCTATGAATTACCTGATCTTTTAGAGGGATATCAAAAACTGCCTGAAAGAAAACTTTTTGGAATCCCCTTGTTTTTATTAGCTGACTTAAAGAGCTACTTGCAAAATGTGGAGCTTAAAAAAAGTCTGTGGGCATCCTTATTGAGAGAAATTTAATGGGGTCCATTTTTAAAAAATATGCCAGTGTCCTTTTAGATATTGGACTACAAAATCCCTTAGACTATGGAATTTCAGATGAGCATTTATCTGATATTCAAGAGGGGATGTGCGTGGAAGTTCCTTTAAGAGGATCACTACAAACTGGAATTATCTTAGCTCTGCTTGACCAAAGTAAATTTAATAAAGTATTGCCGATAAAAAAAATTGTCTCGGCTATGCCTTTAATGACTCCCAAGCTCTTTGAGCTGGCCAAGTGGATGAGCAGGTATTACAATTGCCCCCTTGCAAAAACGTTAAAGCTATTTTTTTCAAAGCCTGTTCGCAAAGGGATGGAACATAAAACTCAGCAAGTGGTTGTCAGAAAAAAAACTCTAGAAGAGATCCGTCTCTTATGTATTGCAAAAAGAGCTAAAAAACCTAAGCATGTGGCTTTTTTAGAAGAGCTATTAAAAATGGAGAAAGAGGGGTTTTTAACAGAGCTTTTAGAAAAATCAAAAGTAAGTCGATCTATTGTTCAAACTCTTTGTAAAGAAGGAGTCATAGAGTTAATAGAGGTTCAAGTTCATCGCTCTCCATTAGAAAAAGCAGAATATTTCCCAACTAAACCTAAAACACTCAATGCTGAGCAACAAGTTGCTTTAGATGAAATTGCAGGCTCACTTCATGAGCAAAAATTTAATCCTTTTTTACTGCACGGGGTGACAGGCAGCGGAAAGACAGAAGTTTATCTGCAAGCTATCGATGTAGCTATCAAAAAAGGTAAAACTGCATTAATGCTGGTTCCTGAAATTGCATTAACGACTCAGACTATTGAAAAATTTAAAAGTCGATTCAAAGATCAAATAGCTATTTTACATCACAAACTTTCAGATGGTGAAAAATTTGATCAATGGCACGCCATTCGAGCTAAAAAAGCGCCGATTGTAATTGGTGCTCGATCTGCTATTTTTGCCCCGCTCGATAACATTGGCTTAATTATTATCGATGAAGAGCATGAAAATTCCTATAAGCAAACAGATGAAATGCCAACATATCATGCCAGAGACGTGGCTGTCATGAGAGCTAAAATGGAAGAGGCTACAGTTGTTTTAGGAACAGCAACGCCAAGTTTAGAAAGTTATGCCAATGTGGAAAGAAAAAAATATCGACTACTGACATTGAATGAACGGGTCAATGAAAGGGCGCTGCCACAATTTGAATTAATCGATATGAAAAAAGAGTTTGAGATCAATAAGGGTTTTACCCTTTTTTCTCAAAAACTTTTAACTGAAATTAAAAGCTGCTATCAAAAAGGAGAGCAGGTTTTACTTTTTTTAAATCG
>CAZJSX010000206.1:0-3389 GCA_964548845.1 uncultured bacterium
GAGGCTCTTTTCAAAAAAGCAGTTCACAAAGAGTGTTTCAAAGACATAACCCTATTCTCTTACTATATTTATAGTGGCTGGCTGGCTTTTAAATTAGTCTTTGATGAAGAGGATCGTCTTCGACGAGTTTATTTACAGCACAAAGCTATCAAAAATCAAAATGAAGGGTTAGAGATGATTTTACATGAAATTGCGGCTTGTAAACTAAATTTTTGAAAAATTTAATTATAAAAATAATTTTAATTATTTTGGTAGTTCAAATGAAATTGAAATTATTTATACGCTCTTAATGTAACTGCCATATAATAAACTCAGATCATCTTATTAAATGAGGAGTTTTTATGTCTTTGGGTAACAGTTTATCTAGTCAATGTGCCAAATTTTGGTCTCCAACAGATTATTCTCAATTAGCAGCTGCTATTATGGCTAATAGCACTATTCCTTGGTATTGTGGTACAGGTATTTTTTCAGATATCGCTTCAAAAATAGCGAGCATGGCCCATGCCATTATAGGAGGTTCATCTCAAGATTGCCCTCCCTCTCTCGAAAGTCTCAGAAGGATGGATTACGTCCATTTGACATTTGATGAAACAAACCCCAAAACATCGGCTCAGGAAACTTTTAGCGAGATTTTAGATGTATTAAAGGATTTATTCCGTCAAGGGTATTATAGTTACGATTTTACAAAAGGCGTTAGTGACGAATATGAGATTTTGCGTCCTAAGTACGACGAATTTTTTGACGAATCCGCTCTTTTGAAAATTCTAAAAAACAATCCTGTAATTCGGGAAGGTAAAGTTGAAATTGATCAAACTTATAGTGATCAGCGAAAAAATGAACTGACAATAAAACCGATTGCAGATGAGTTGAATATGGTTGAGTTTTTGTTGAGAAACCCCGTTACTTCTCTAGATGATTTGCCTGGAACAGAAAAAGCAAAAAGTCGAATTTATTCGATTTTATCTCTAGTGTATGAATTGAAAAAAAATCCTCAACTTGCTTCAACAATTCGGGAGCATTTGAAAGGAAATGAGCATCCGTTTCAAAACAAATTTAAAAAAGACGTGGTATTATTTTCATCTTTGGAAAAATGCACGGTTTTAAGGCTTCTAGAGCTTGCCACAAATGGTAAGAGCGCTGATTTATAATAGCGAAAAGTAAGCTAAATTTGTCCATTATCAAACAACAAGCTGATTTTAACAATTAGCTTGCTGTTTTTTTACTTATAACCGAGGCAATTAATAGTAAAAATGAAGGGTTAGAGATGATTCTACATTAAAAATCAAACACCCATCCTTTAGATTTTAAAATATCCCTAAATTCAACAGTCTCGTCATGCACAACCATTCGCACAGTTCTCGGGCGACTTGAACTTCCACAAAAATCAAAAATATGAGAATGAAGGTTTTGGGCACATACGAATAAACCATGCTCAGTAGCTCTTTTAAAGCTGATCGAGTCCAAAGTCCCTTCTTTCTTTGCTGACAAGCTATTTTGACTTTCAACTTCTACAAAATCATCCCTCAGCTCTTCATCATTTCTCAGCTCTTCAAATGCTTCATCATCGTGACTTGGAGAATTTACATGAGCTCTTTGATCTTCATCTTTGCAAGTTGCTGGCGCGAAAAAAAACAGTTGTACGTCTTCAATATCAATGGAGCGGTGGTAATTTCGAGCGCTTACTGTGAACTTAAAAGGGAATAATGGATTTTTAGATGAGTCCTTAATTTCGTTTGCTGGAACATTGGTAATACTAACATCGGCAGTTTCTGCACTTGAGAAATAAGTTCTTCCATCAATGGTGCCCAATTCTCGATAAACTGAAACTCCATAAAAATCAAATTCCGGATAGGGATATCGAATGCTCATTTAAAACTCTATGGCTTGGGATCTATAATAAAAATAATCCAAAGAGTTTAAGCTGAATGAGCTATTAAATTCAATGCACTTCCTGCTTTAAACCAGTCAATCTGATTGGCTCCATAAGTGTGATTGAGTAAAAGCTTTTCTTTAGAGCCATCGCTATGGATCAGTTCAATTGTTAAAGGTTTTTTAGGGCTGAATTGATTTAAGTCTAAAAAGTTAATTCGATCATCCTCTTTAATTTTTTCATAATCTTGTGGATTTGAAAATGTCAAAGCGAGCATTCCTTGCTTTTTTAAATTGGTTTCATGGATCCTAGCAAAACTTTTGACAATGATAGCTCCTCCTCCTAAAAAGCGCGGTTCCATAGCGGCATGCTCACGAGAGGATCCTTCGCCGTAGTTTTCATCGCCAATTGCAACCCACGAAATATTTTTAGATTTGTAAAACCTTGCAAGATCAGAATATGATTGGATCTCTTGAGTTTGCAGATTTAGCCCTTTCCCAATTTCATCGCGAAAAGCATTCACAGCACCGCAAAACATATTGTCTGAGATGCGATCTAAATGTCCTCTAAAGCGAAGCCACTTGCCAGCAGGAGAGATATGATCTGTCGTGCATTTGCCTTTGGCTTTCATTAAAATGGCCATGTTTTGATATTGGTCGCTAGATCTTTTTTTAAATGGAGTTAAGAGTTGCAATCTTTCGCTATTGGGTTGAACAATCACTTCAATATTTTCATGATTAGCAGCAGGAGCAATATATCCACCTTCACCAGGATCAAAACCTTTTTCTGGAAGCTCTCTTCCACTTGGTGGATTAAGCTTCACTTTCTCTCCCTTATCATTTGTAATCATATCTGTTAGGGGATTGAAGGTAAGTTTGCCGGCTAGTGAAAAAGCCATCACAATTTCAGGGCTAGAGACAAATGAGTGTGTGCCTGGATTAGCGTCATTTCTTCCTGAAAAATTGCGGTTATAAGAAGTTAGAATCGAATTTTTTTCCCCTTGTTTGACATCATGACGTTTCCACTGGCCAATACAAGGGCCGCAGGCATTCGCTAAAACAACAGCGCCAACCTCTTCAAGTGCTTTGAGTTGTCCATCGCGCTCAATAGTTGCCCGAATTTGCTCAGAGCCTGGAGTGATGACGAGTTCCGATTTTGCTTTTAGATGATGTTTTTTTGCAAAATGTGCAATAGAGGCCACTCTTTCGATATCTTCATAACTAGAGTTAGTGCATGAGCCAATTAATGCCACTTTTAGCTCTTCAGGATAGTTATTAGTTTTAACTGCTTCACAAAACTGAGAAATAGGCCATGCTTTATCTGGGCTATATGGGCCATTGATGTGTGGCTCTAGAGTTGATAAATCAATTTCAATCACTTGATCGTAATATTTTCGTGGATCTTTTAAAACTTCAGGATCTGCAGTTAAGCACTCAAAATTACTCTGGGCAAGCACTGCAATTTCACTTCTCTCTGTTACTTTTAAATAATCAGCCATTCGAGAGTCGAAAGGGAAAAT
>CAZJSX010000207.1:0-3371 GCA_964548845.1 uncultured bacterium
CATCGTTAATATTAACCTGAGCCATTTTTTACCTAATTGATTAAAAAAAGGTTGATTCTACAAGATTTTGATAATTTTCCTCTAGATAAAGAGACTTTAAAAAAATATTTTTTATGCCTCTATTTTCAAAACTTAAAGTAAATCCAATTTTTAATTTACGACCATAACCCAATCTTAGTTTTATCAACTATAATAAGGCCTCAAACTCTCAACAGCACCATGAACTTTGAAACTTTTCTGCTAACGCAAATGCATTATAACCCGCTTTATTCTTGAAATTGTTTCAGTCATGAAACAGACTTCATCAAGCCCAATGTATGACAAAGATTATGCCAGAAAAGCAATCCATGCTATATTGAAGAAAAAAACCTATCTCAAAAAGAGTTCATTTGTCATGGAAATTTGGTTAGATACTATTGATTTGGATGTGATACGAAATGCAGCTGATGCAAACTTAGTTGCCGGAGTGACCACAAACCCCAGTATTTTATCGCATACGAAAAACGTTAAGAAGACTCTATCACAAATTCTTGACTTGCAACCAGGACCCTTAGCTGTACAAGTCACCTCTACGAGCTCTCAAATGATGATTGAAGAGGGCTTAAGCATTTTCAATTTCTCACCCCGCACCATTGTCAAAATCCCGCTGAATTACAATGGTCTTATCGCTATTAAAGCATTGCATCAAAAAAACATCCCCGTACTTGGAACAGGAATATTATACCCCTCTCAAGCTCTATTAGCCTCACACGCCTCTGCCTCTTACATTGCCCCTTATTTTAGCCATTTAGATAAAATAGGCAATAGCCAGCAGATTTTGAAAGAGATGGTTGAGATGTTTCAAAAATGCCAGTCGAACACAAAAATTTTAGTCGCCTCTTTAAAAAAGCTCGACCAAATACTTTATTGCGCCTCTTTAGGAGTACATTCGATTACGATTAAGCCCGAGCTTTATTATCACCTTATCGCCAATCAACCTTTAGTAGAAGAGTTCACTCAAAAATTTTCAACTGAATGGGAACTGACACATGGCAAAAGCTCTATCAAAGAACTTCTGACAAAAGCATTGGTTACAATTTAAACACTACATTTTGAGCGACTCTAAGAAACATCGCCGCAACAACATGTTTCTTTTGAGAACACAGGGCATTTGCTATGTTCCGGATATGAACCATTATTTTACTTTTACACTTCCGATCATTCAGGCTCCAATTGCCGGAGGCATCACTACGCCAGAACTTGTAACTGCTGTTTCAAACACAGGGGCTTTAGGCTCTCTTGGTGTAGACTGCACATCTTCTAAAGTAATCATTTCAGATACCTCATTAATTTAAATTAACTCCCTTTCAAATTAGATCCCGAAGATATGAAAAGTTACCCTTATTTTTTTAACTGAGCAATCGAATCATTACAGCATATTGATCATCAACTGCTCTTTTTAAAGCTGTATTGCCTAGTCGGTCTGCAACTTGAGCATTTGCACCCAGCTCTAGTAGTAATTTCACAATTTCAACATGCTGCCCATTCGATTGCAAAGTCAATCTTGCCGCTTTCATTAATGCAGTTTCATTGTTTTTATCTATAGCATCAATTTGAGCCCCATACTTAATTAACAACTCACAAGCACTTAGTTGACCTGCAGATGCTGCGTACATTAAAGCGGTTGAGCCCGATTGATCTTTAGCCTCTAGATCTGCTCCATATGCTAAAAGCTTAGAAATAACTTTACAGTGACCTACTTGAGCCGCTTTCATTAAAGGGCTACCCCATTTTTCTGCATCATTAATTTTTGCTCCCCGTTCTAATAGGGCCTCTAAAACTTTCAAATGCCCACAATAGGCCGCCATCTTCAAAGGACTCTCTCCAAAATCAGAACAATGCTCAATATTGGCCCCATGCTCAATAAGCCACATGGCGGAATCGACATCTGCAGCTAAAATCGCAAAAATCAAAACCGTTCTATTATAATTATCTACAGCTTCAATATGAGCTCCTTTAACTCCCCATTTTGCATATTGAGAAAGTATATGGTTTAATTGCTGGAAAGTTAAACTATCTGATGAATAAACAGAATTTGAATTGATATTGTTAACAGAATTTAAAAACATGAGTTAGCATTCTTTCAAAACTGAGATTGGCTCTTTTAGTACAAAACAAGAGATCTAGCAAACTGTTTCTCGATCTTTGACTTTTAGAAAAGTTTTGACAATATGTTTAGCAGACTTAATCTCAACAACAAGACTTTTATGCAGTAATTTTATAACAAAAGCATGATATAAACAATGATTAATGAATAAGGATTGATAAAGAGATATAAAATTTCATAGCAGAAATTGACTTAACTACGAATTTCTAATCTGAAGAAAGATTATTTCTCAATTTACAATAATTTCTCTTTTAATCAGCACTCGACCATGCAAAGAAGAGTTGATTAAAAAAAAATTTGCATTAACAATTTATGTACAACGATGTGGCAGCCCATGCTCTACAAAAAGCCGTATCATCTCTGCATTTGCAGTCGAATTGAAACTATCTCTTAGTATGGGAGATAAATCCCAAATACTTACCCCAGATTCAAGCAATATTGCAGCCATGTGCGCGTGCTTATTCAAAACAGCTTATCTAAAAATATTATTGCCTGCTTGATCAGTAACTTTTTTATTTGCCCCCGATGAAAGAAGTATCTTCACCGCTTGTTCATCTCCTGCAATAGTCGCCTTTGCAAGAGCTGTTTGCCTTTGATCATCAGTTGAATCGATATGATGACCTATAATTTTATATTTTTAAAAAATATCACAAATTTCTTGCGACTTTGAAGCCGTAATTGAAGGTATAATTAAAGATTTAGGTATAGAAGAAATACTCATTGTGTTGCCTTTTATATGATTTAAAATAAGGCATTTTATATTTGCAATATTAAGATTATATAAATCTAAGCTACAGATTTTTTAGTTATCCTTTAAAACAGAAATCAGCTCTTTTCAAAAAGCTCAGGCCTTTTTGGCATAACAAAGGGATCTGAAAGACTTTTTAACAAAACTAATAATTACAACTTAAAAAATAAGTTTTACCACCGAGTAATTAAAACTTTTTTGTTTTTCCAAATTCGCTTAAAAAACCATTGCATCCGAGTATTTCTTGTAGTTAACTTGTTGTAAATAGCTGCTCTTTCATTTGAATCATTTGAACTTTTCAACAAAGATAGATCATTCATCTCATTTTGATTTAAATATTTGGTACATTGAATTTTCTTATTAATATAAATAAGTCGATAACTAACATAAGCATCAAAAAAAGAAAACAGAGTAATGACAAACAACCCCAAGAATGTCCCCCATAACACGTCTTGATTGACCCCGTGTTTAATAGTG
>CAZJSX010000208.1:0-3350 GCA_964548845.1 uncultured bacterium
GGGTTTATGGGCACTCACGATGATTTTTTTTCTATCATCCAAGATCTCTCTTCACAGTTTTACTGTATAGCTCTAGATCTTCCAGGACATGGTCATAGCGCCAATCTCTCTTACAATAGCTTAGATGCCTTTGAAAAAGATTTGCTCGATTTTGTATCTGCTTATCCCAATAGCCTATGGATTGGGTATTCGCTTGGAGGAAGAATTTGCTCTTCTTACTACCCAAAAGGAAATGCTAAGGGACTTGTTTTAATATCGAGCGCACTAAAAGCCTTAGAAAAAAATGATGAGAGGGAATTGCAAATTAAAACTAAAGAGTGGAAGGATCATTTAGAGCAAAATGACTTTACAATTTTTTTGGAAAAATGGTTTAGCCAACCCCTTTTTAAAACTTTAAAAGCAAATCCTTCTCTCTATGATTTGATTCTGAAAAAGAGACTGGCCCAAGATCCTAAAAAAATAGCATTTGCACTTGAATTTTTCTCTCCACTTCAATTAAAGATAGATCCACAATTTTTGGAAAAATTAAACATCCCTCTTTTATATTTATCGGGAAAAGAGGATTTGAAATATTTTAATCAAGCTGAGGAAGCACACAAAAAAAAGCCATCGATATGGAGCGCTTATTTTTCACATGCCTCTCATGCCCTAATCCACGAGGAGCCAGCTAACATTGCGTGGCTTATTAAACAATTTTACAGGTGAATTTATGACAGAATGGAAAGAAATCAAAAAATATCAAGAAATCCTCTATCACACGACAGATGGCATTGCAAAGATCACTATTAACAGACCTCATGTTCATAATGCTTTCACACCATTAACTGTCGACGAGATGTCTGATGCCCTCTCCCTTGCCCGCAATGACTCTTCCATAGGCGTTGTCATTTTATGTGGCGCAGGCGGAAGAGCCTTCTGTTCAGGTGGAGATCAAAAAATACGAGGTCAAGCTGGTTACAACGATCCACAAGGTGTAGAAAGACTAAACGTTTTAGACTTCCAAAGACAAATGCGCACACTGCCAAAACCAATCATCGCTATGGTTGCAGGTTACGCTATTGGCGGTGGACACATTTTGCATATGATGGCCGATTTAACTATTGCTGCTGACAATTCAATTTTTGGTCAGACAGGACCAAAGGTAGGCTCGTTTGATGGTGGCTATGGAGCCTCTTATATGGCCAGGATCATTGGACAGAAAAAAGCAAGAGAACTGTGGTTTTTATGTAGGCAGTATAACGCCAAACAAGCATTAGAAATGGGCCTTGTCAATACTGTTGTCCCTCTGGAAGATTTAGAGGATGAGACGATTAAATGGTGCAAAGAAATTCTGCAAAATTCACCTCTAGCTATTCGCTGCTTGAAAGCTGCACTTAATGCCGATTGTGATGGGCAAGCGGGATTGCAAGAGCTTGCTGGTAATGCCACGATGTTATTTTATATGACAGAAGAAGGGCAAGAAGGAAGAGATGCTTTTGTCGAAAAAAGAAAACCTGATTTTAGTTCATTTCCAAAACGACCGTAGCTAAAGGAAAAGAAGATGAAAAACTGGATTTATGCCATACGTCCAAAAACGTTGACAGCGGCACTTTCGCCCATCATTTTAGGAACCGCTTTTTCCATCAGTGATGGTCATTTCAATATTAGAACATTAACCTTCATCTTAATTGGAGCTTTAGCAATTCAAATTGGCACCAATTTAACCAATGACTACTTTGATTTTATCAAAGGGATTGATGATCGCAATCGAGTGGGACCAACCAAAGTTTTGGTTGAAGGGCTACTCACAGTACAATCAATGAGAAAAGCAATCATTGCTGTTTTTACAATAGCAGCCCTCGCTTCATTTTATTTGATCCGTCAAGGAGGCTGGCCAATTGCAGTGGTTGCTATAACCTCTATTTTATTTGCTATTTTATACACTGCAGGCCCCTATCCACTAGGACATATCGGCCTTGCAGAACCCATCGAACTGATTTATTTTGGCCCTGTTGCTGTTGCTGGAACTTATTATTTATTAACGGGTCAATTCTCTTACTATGTGATTTTAGGTGGCTTGATCCCCGGCTTTTTATCTCTTGCTATTTTAACTTTAGACAATTTAAGAGACTATCACACAGATAAAGCCAAAGATAAAAAAACACTCTGCGTTCGTTTCGGTCAGCGCTTTGGTCAAATACAATATTATAGTTGTGTTTTGATCGGCTTTATAACTCCTATTGCCCTTCTTGCAGTGAAAAAAGGGCATCTTTTAAGCTTGAGCGCTTTAATTATCCTCCCTTTATATAAGCCGTGCCTCGATGCAGTTAAAGCCAATAACAATCCTTTAGCTTTGACAAAAGCCCTTGGACAAACAGCAATTTGCTTATTTCTGTTTACCCTTCTTTTTTCAGCGGGATGGCTTTTGTGAAAATTGTCGATCTTAGTTTATATGCTTATCAGTTGGATTTACATCGCCCTATCCCCATTTTGAACCAGCAAATTACCAAGCGATTGGGTTTTATACTCAAAGTAGTTACTGATGATCAAAGAATTACCTATGCTGATGTCGCCCCTTTAGATCATTATCATAAAGAAACTTTAGAGAGTGTTTTAAAACAATTTGAAAAGATTAAGCCCACACTTTTAGACAGTTTTTGGTCGATCAAGATGCTTTTAGGAAAAAACCATCTGTTATATCAAATTCTTTCAGATAGCGATTTCCCCTCTCTTTTTTTTGCCATTGAATCTGCACTTTTAACATTTTTGATGCCGCAATCAAACCTTACTAAAACAGTGGCTATCAACGCTTTTTTACAAGGCTCTGATGAGGATATCTTACAGAAAAAAACACTTCTCAAAGATTTTAAGTCGATCAAAATTAAAGTTGGACATCGCGATGCATCGCAAACTTTAGCGCTCATTGATAAGCTATCCCCTCATCTAGATTCCAATCAAAAACTGCGATTAGATATTCAGCAAAAATGGTCTTTAAGTGAGACTCTTTTTTTCTGCAGCCATTTTCCAATTAAACGGTGTGAATATCTCGAAGAGCCTCTGCAAAATCCACTCGAATTTTTAAGACTTTCTCATGAAACTGCCCATCCAATTGCCTTTGATGAGTCGATTTTAACCACACCACTTGATTTTTTATTATCTGTCCCCACTAAAAAAGCACTAGTGATTAAGCCTTCTTTAATTGGGTCTTTACAGCGCATTTACACTCTTTACTCTAAAGCTCGCAAATTCAATTTAGAGTTTATCCTAACTAGCTGCTTTGAAAGTGGCTTGGGACACTTGACTATTGGCAGGCTCGCCCACTATTTAGCTATTGAAGAGCCGATCGGTCTCGACACATACTACGCTCTTAA
>CAZJSX010000209.1:0-3337 GCA_964548845.1 uncultured bacterium
ACGTTTAGATCTCTATCTTCCCAAAGGCGTTTAGAATAAGACAAAATAACTCGTTTCCCAGCAGGCAAGCAAAAACCTCAATACTTTGTTCATCTTTTAATGTTTACCATCATAAATAATTTTAACTAGCAATTAAACAAGTTTTTAAAAAATATACTTTTTTAAAAGCCTTTTTTGTTGAAATTTGGTTATCATTTAAAGCTATTCATTAACTAGCTACATATCTATATATGAAATTCTTATTCTTAATCCTCACCTTCACTATTTTTAACCTTAACGCTAACCATAACCCCTCTCATCCCATGACCCCACATCACTTTGAAAAAAGCTCTGTTACAGAAAATCTTTTACAGGGAAGACTGGAATTTTTTAGCTCTAATGCACTTTACAGCCCCCTACTCGAAGCTAATTTTTTTGATACCGAACACAACAGCTTCTATGTATCGGGAATGGACTATGCTCCTTGTAATGGAATTATTGAAAAAGATATCCAACGACCACTTACAGAAGAGGAAATCAAACAGGCAGTTGATTACTTTTCTAATAAAAAGCTTCCTTTTATCTGGTGGTCTGCATCAACAAATTTAGAACAATATGGCCTACAATATGGGGGAATTTTGACAGGTATTGCGCTAGACATCTCTCAAAATCTTCCTAAAAAGCCAGAAGCTGTCGAACATCTTAAAATTAAAATATGCAAATCACAGGATGATTTAGATATTTTCACCTCTCTTGCAGCTGATGGATTTGCTCTTAATAAAGAAGCTGAGGAGCAATGGGTGCAAGTCAATAAAGCTATTATGGAAAAAGGAGAAGAAATTCACTTTTTAGCTTTTGTCAATGACAAGCCTGTAGCGACTTTAACTCTTTCAACATGCGATTTATCTGCTGGTGCTTGGAATTTGGCAACATTGCCTGAATATCGAAATCATGGAGTGGCCTCTCACTTAGTTCATGCAGCACTCACACAAGCCAAAGAGTTAGGTTACCATCAAGTCATGGCCATTTTAATGCCTAAAGGGATGGCATGGGGACTTTTTACAAAATTAGGCTTTCAAGAAGTATGTGAATTTCCTTTCTACGTCTGTGGAGTTTCTGCAGAAGAGTTGGAAAAATAAAAAAGCCTCGCGAGTTGCGAGGCTTAAATAAGACAGCTTAATACAAACTTAGGGGGGATATTAAGCCATACTTTGAGATACAGCTCCGATAACCTGGCTCTCCATCTGAGAATACCAATCCATAAGGGCCTGTACCTGAGCTAAAGCACCTTGGATAGTTCCATCTTGAGCGCCACGAGCAGCCTGCATCACTGCAGAAATTGCATCTTGCCCTTTTGAGATGGCTTCTTTGACAGCTGATTTAATAATCTGATCAGCTGACATTAGTCCTGTTCCTGCACTTGTCGATGAAGTTAAAATATTAAACAACATTTGTCGTTTATCACTACCATTTTTAAGATAAGATGAAACAATGTTCGATTTATGAGCAATAGTGTCTCTCATTCTAGCGACATCTGCTTTAAATCCAGCACTTCCTTCTGCTTGACCATGTGATCTAAGCATTTGAGTTCTAAAGTTACGATCCATTCCTCGAATAGCTCCTAAAGCTTCTTCTGAAGAATTTCCTAAATTTTTCATGAATAATTCAGCAGATTTAGGATCGCTTTTGATTTTTTCAAGAAGAGCTTCATCCGCATTTTTCAATACGTTTTCAGAAGCTGTTTTACCCGCTTTTTCTGAAGCGACTAAACGTTGCTCATCGGCAATCATATCAGATGACTTACCGAATCCTACTAGATTACTTGCAGCCGCTTTAGCACGAGCAGATTCTACTTTACTATTTTTAATATTATCTAGCTCTTCATTGAAAGCGTCGTGATACGCAGCATGATAATCCTGAGCTAATTTAGCGATCTTTTCATTACTTAAATCTTTTTTAAATGCAGCTTTTTTCTCATCTGTGTCCAACTCTCTAAATTTAACTTTTTCTGCTTCAGTTAACCCTTCTTCACTATTGAGGTTTTCAACAGTCGAACCTTCTAACGCAGCACTAGAAACAGCAGCTTTTCCAGTATTTAAATCTGCATGAATAGCATCGTGGTTGGCTAACTCATTTTCATAAGCGCTATTATGAAGCATCTCATCTTTTATCCCCATACCACCTTGAATTGCACCACCAATACCAGCAGCCATTTCAGATTGAGCACTTAATGTACATTTTTTAGCATCAGAAACACCTTCTTCTCTTTTCGCTTGAGCAGAGGCTTGAGCAGAAGCCATCTGAGCTTTAGCTTCGATAGTTTGTGATTTAGAAAGCATGTCTCTTAATTCAAATGATAATCTCATCAAAATTGGAGCGTTATCAAACATAAAAAGAGTCATTGCATCGCCAAGCCAGGTCTTGAAAAGATCAGAACCACTACCAGTTTTTGGTGTTTTTGCACTAGATTCTTCTTGAGGAGCACCAGCACCTAAAGAGTTACTTGAAGGACTATTTTGACTACTTTTAATGTCATCTTTTGATCGCTTTGTACGTGTATTACCAGCCTTAGTTGCTGATTTTGCATCTGCTTCTTCATGAGCTTTTAAAGTATTAGCACGACTAGCCTTAAGGGCTAACTGTGCATCATCTTGTTGCTCTTCTAAGATAGTTTCTTGCGCTATATTATTAATAGCATTGTCCGAAGAGTGAATTGTTTGTGATTGTTGGCTGATTTTTTGAAAATCTAATCCTGACATGTTTATTATCCTTATTATTAAGCTAATTTTATTTACGCTATAAATATTATAGCATAATTATATTAAAAAGTCAATGTTATTTAACTATTTTTACGCAGTCATTAACATGTTATTATTTCGTCTTTGAGCCGAGATAATATCACCAACTAACTTCAACTCATCTGACATGTCAGTTGCATACTCTTGTTCGTTATCTTCAGTTGTGCTGACAGCCATGTTAAAAGTAGATACAAACTGCTCATAAATGGTCATCTCAGCAGTAGCATTAGCTGCATCTCTCATTAAAGAGGCTAATTCTTTATCACACTCTGCCATCTCAAATTGAACAGCTGATTGCGCCCCTTGAGTTCCTAAAAGGAGCCATCTGGCCACTTTTTGGCTGAGCATGATTATTCTTTCAATCAACTTGGCTAGACGATCTGCTTTTTCAGCTGTCGATTCAGCACCTTTAAGCATTCCAGCAAGCTCTGAGGCATCATCTTGCAGAGCACTACCTAAGGCTTTTTGCATATTCATAAGCTTTTCTAGCAAAGATCTAAGAGCTTTTTGTAAGAATGAAAGCTTTTTCTCAGTAGGTGTTTTAGCCCCTTCTTCAGGAG
>CAZJSX010000210.1:0-3333 GCA_964548845.1 uncultured bacterium
AAAGGTCGACTCTGAAACAAAACCTTTAAAAAGTCCTTTTTTCTCTGTAAGAGACTCTTGTTCTGCAACTTCCTCTACAATTTCTTCTTTTTCTACAATCGGCGCCTTTGTAATAATAGTCTCTTCACCAGCTTCTCTATCGACCACTATAAATAAGGTAGTGCCTAAAACAATCTGATTTTTAGGGGTAATGACTTTTTGCCCTTGAATCTGCTGATCGTCGACTTTAACGCCATTGCGACTATCTAAGTCTTCAATAATAATCTCATCATCATCAGTCACTGCAATTCTGGCATGATGGCGAGAAACACTTAAGTCGTTGAATATAACGTCACAACTTGAAACATCCGTTCCAATAATATAGGATCTGCCTTTTTGCATCGAAAATTCAGCGCCCAAATTTGGACCTGATAGAACCTTAATTACAAAACGATCCGGCGATCGATAATCTTTAGATAAATCGGCATAAGCATCTTCATCGCCAATATCTTGAAAAATGGTGTCGTAGTGATTATCATCACCAGATAAGTTCGGTGTTTCTTGATCTTTATTTTGAATGGAAATCGGTGGTTGATCTAAATCTTCAAAAAGCTGGTCAAAAGAAGAATCTCCCTTAACCATTTTAAGCTCAACAAACTTAAAGTTAGTTTCCCCAATCTTTAGGATCTGATCAAAATTTAATAGCTCTTCCTGATCAATCGGCTCTTTGTTTAATAAAATAGGGTTAGTTTGACTTAGATTCTCTATAAAGTATTGAGAGTTAACATAACTTAATCTGGCATGTTTGCGTGAAACTTTGGGATCGTCTAGGACAAAGTCGCACTCTTTAGGATCGCGACCGATCACCCAGCTTGACCCTTTCTCCAAAATTAGCTCTAGCCCCTTTTCAGGGCCGTCAATTGCAATTAGTTTTGCTACCATGTTCCTATTAACTTATACTTGTTAGAATACTTTTTTGATCAAGCTCAGCTTTTTTAAGCTCTTTTCTCCAATAATCAACGTAATTGATGAAGTCTTCTAAGATATTTTTAAATTCTTCAAATTCTACTCTATAAGGAACTGCTTGAGAGAATGTCAATAGATTAATTTCTTCATCATATCCAATGACCGAACCACCAGTCCCATTACCAAATAAATTCAAATGCATCAGTGAAACAAGCGCTGTCTCCCGATTTTTTTGAGTCAATGGCCCTAAAGTACTGACAAAATAAACGCCAGGATTTAAATCCGAGTAGCGCACCGATAATCCATCATCTAAATCTAAAAGGTAAAATTTATTCTCATCAGGATCGGGATTTTGATCCAAATTCAAAAGCTCGATCAACTGAGTTGTAAACTTTTGAATATCTTGAGTCATCGATTAAAAATAGGATTAAATTATCTTATTTTTCAGTGTGTAGCCGAATGGGAGACTTTAAAGCAAAAAAAATTTTGAGTTTTTTTAATAGATCTCAAAGAATATGGAATTTGCATCTGTTTAATCAGAACATAATTGTTTAACAATCAGCTCAAAGTTAAGTTTTTTTAATTTTCCTGATGGATCTTGAGCTTCTAATTTAGCCCATAAATCCAAAGATGCATTTTCAATCCAATTGCTTAAATTTTTTCCAAGTGTTTCAAACCATCTTAAATGATGCTTTGCAATAACCTTAAACTCTATAATTGCTTGCTTTGAAAATTCTCCCAACTGAGTGCTAAGATACCAAATCCCATATAGATCTTTGAGCACTTTTGAAGAGCCGGTTCTTTTTATAAATGTTAGGCTTTTGTGAAAGATCCAGGCTCCTGGAGAAACAACTCTTCCTCTTTCGTTTGAGTAAGTTTCAAATACCATAGTCATTTGCAAACTCAAAGATAGATAACTTAATGGTTGTGCCACTACCCCAGCAATTACTACATTTTTATTTTTATCATCTCTAGAGGCATTGTCAGTTAAAAACTCAACTTCTACTTCAACACCATCTATTTCTTTCACATAACTTTCTGTGGCGGGGATATCGGTATCTTTGAAAAAAGGAGAAAAGCCTGCATCGCTCAAATGTTTTGCGATGTTATCTTTAGATATTTCTGGTACTTTTCGCGGGATTAATGAATCAATGTCTCGTGTAGCAACTAATAGACTCTCAAGTCTAGGATCGGCCAAATATAGCTTATAAATGAAAAGAGCAAAACCACCGCCAATCACAACATACTGATTCCATGGACCAATCGAATGCAGAAATTCTGAGATAATTTTGTCTTCTTGACTATGTCTCATTTTTGATTACCTTTCTTATAAAGTCGTTTTAACTCAATCGCACGCTCCAACATAAACTCTGCTTGTTCTTGACCCCGCAATGGGAAATGATAAAGGTCCAAAAATGTTAAAAGAAGAGGAGATATTTTTAGACCGCTCTCTAAATTGGAGCTTTGAGCAAGCCAACTTTTATAATAGGGCTCGATCAACAAAACCTCATATCCTCTTTCTTGAGGTTCTAATTGAAGCATATTTTCAAGCTCCAATCTAAGGGTTGAATCCGGCATATACAGTTCAAGAGTGTTCAAATTAGTATTTTGAAAACCGTAAGCTTCGGCGGCTGAATGTAGCGCTAAAACAACGTTTTGACTCAATTTTGATTTTTTTAAGGCACTTAAAAGTTCTGACTTTTCTTGAAAAGCTGATCGATAAGTCCTCATTTTGCATTTTTTTATAATGCTGTAATGATTTAGCCAATTTTCAAGAAGAAGCTTTGTTTTTTTGAAAATGAAACGCTTAGAAGTTCTTATTCCTTCAATTTGAAGAACTCCCCTTTGAACCAAAAATTCAAAGACTTTCTGCACAAGACCAAGACTGATCTTTTTTTCTTTAGCCACGTCTCTTAATGAAAACTCTTGTCTTGTTAACCCTTCTTTCAAAAGCCAATCTAGAATAAGGGCAGACTTGTCAGCATATATATTAATTTCCAGATGATCATGATTGGAACTGACTAAAAATTGACCTTTCATAGCACCCCCATTCTGTTCACTAATATATACTGTTCATTATATATTGAACAGTATATATTAGTGAACAGTTGATTTAAGCTAATAACAAAGTATAAAAAAGAGGGGGCTCTTTTGTTGAGCAAGTGCACAAAAGAAGGGGCTGTTTTATACAGATAAAAGAGGGTCAGAATCTGTCATTTAAGAATGATTTGTACAATCATCTAATTGTAAGGTATTTGTATATATAAAGCCTGCGGCCATCAAATTCACTTCGATACCCCTAATACAAATCTTTTTTTAAAAAATTCATTTTTGAATTTTGCTCATAGCCATGCCGAACATATTCTAGTTGATAGCCAAGCTTTTGAT
>CAZJSX010000211.1:0-3328 GCA_964548845.1 uncultured bacterium
GGAGCTAATGGCTAATGGAGTAGAAAAACTAACACCAGTTGCCACAGAAGCAAGTCAATTTCTTTTTGCTCTTCATCATGTCACTAAACTTTCATCTGACGCCCTTTTCCCATATTCCCTTAGCTTATTGCCCATGCAAATGTTGCTCAAAAAGATATCTGATCAATCCAAGGAGGCCACGACACAGCTTTCAAAAGCAACTATGGATGTTTGGGATATGAAATATGAAATCAAAAAAAACATTGAACTCATTGGCCTGAAAGACGCCGAAGAGTTTATGAGTTATTACCATTCATCGTTAGTTGCTAAAGAAAATCAGCTTAAAAAAGTAGTGGAATATCAAACAGCAACTGAAAAAAAATCTCAGGAAGCAAAGCAGCTTTTTCATGAAATGGTTGATGTTGCCTATTTTGGAAGTAAAATTTTGTCGAAACAAATCGATGTGAGCCAAATTCCATTAATTAAAAATGCAATCAATGATTTAAGCTCTTTTTTGCTTAGTACTATTAAAGTGGAAACTCAAATGCAAGACATTGCTTTGGCTAAAGAGCGCATTAATTTACTCTTTAGCATTTTGTCAAAAACATCGACTTATGAACACCGAGCTCATCACACATTGAATGATCAAAATGCAGTAATTTTTAAAAATTATACTCTTTTTTTAGATGGGAAGAAACTTCTTCAATTGGACAACTGCCGCTTTAATGTTGGTGGGTGCTATGCCATAACTGGTAGCTCTGGGTGTGGCAAAACTAGCGCTTTGATTGATTTGAAAATTGGTGTGCAGGGAGCCTTAAGCAGCCAAGGGGAAATTTCACTTCCTATTATTGAAGATAGAGAACCTAAAGTGTTGTTTGTAGATCAAAATGTCTATTTACCCAGAAATTTTTCACTTCTAGAAGGGATCTATTTTCCTCAGATAATTCATACTCTATTGCCAGAAGAGGTTGCACTACTCAAAGAAAAAACCATCAGCTTATTCAAAGAAGTAGAGATTGATGAGTTTATTTTGGATGAAGAGCAAGATAAAGGGCTCATTGCTCGCCTAGATAGTTTAGATTATAAACTAAGCGGTGGTCAGCTAAGAAAAATTGCAATTATTCAAGCTATTTTTTATCAGCCCGACATCTTAATTCTAGATGAGACTTTTGTGGGCTTAGATGCAAAAAGTGTCGCTTTACTACAAAAGATAATCAAAAAATATTTGCCCAACGTGACGATTCTTTCAGTGGATCATCATGCTAGAGATAATAATTACTCTGGATTCTATGACAAAGAAGTTCAGTTTTCTCAAAAAGGGAGCTCTATTATGTCGATTGATTCAAAATCAATAGGATAAGACATCAAGATTTGTCTGGAGCAACCCCATCAAAAACTAAGACAATATTTTCAAACTTGCCTTGAAGTATTTCAAATTCATGAAGAGGAGCCGCTTCAAAAGTCAGCACATCGTGTGTTAGGTCATAGCGCGGGTTAGAAAGTGAGAGAACATCTGCAGTTACTCCACAGTCTGTTTTGGCATCGAACTTCACATAACTAATGACAGCATTAGGGGGATTTTGTTGGACAAAGCTATTGTTCTGCCAACTTTTTAAAAATTGGGCTAAAGAAAGTGTCCCTGCTTGTCTTGTCGGCTTATCAGCAAAAAAGACAATTTTTTTATCACTACCCGAGATTTTTAAAAGATATTTGCCTAAATGATCTGGGTCTTGAATCAACTCAGCACTTTTAGCCTGCTGGATATAAATGGGATCAGCAATATCTGCACAAGCATTTGTAAGCGGCTGGCAACATGTAGCATGCAGAGTACTCATTGATAAAAAGACGAAAAATAATCTAACTATCCATTTAAGATTCATGATCTAGAGTTTTGGTTGTAAAAGTTGAAGGGGTGTTTTTGTCTGCAATCTTATATTCGGTTTTCAAACGGTGCTTAGAAAGGCTCAAGCCATCAAAAACCAGAACAATGTTTTTAAATCGCTCTGTTTTATTGGCTAAATTTTCAATACTCAAAATAGGAGATGCTGAAAATGTTAAAGAGTTGGTTGATCGATTATAGACAGGATTTGTCAGTAAAAAAGCGTCTGTTTGTGGGCTTGCACTATTATTTAATTTAAAACTTAGATAGCCTCGAACAACCGAATTGGGTGCTGATAGTTCTTTTTCATTCCAGATACTTAAAAATTCATTGAGTTCCAAAACACCAGCAAGATGCTGACTATCCCAGGTCATATAAATCACTCTGGTGTGGATCCCTTTTAGTGTTAGGATATATTGACTAGGATTATGAGGATCCATCTTCAAAGAGGCGCTGCTAGCATCTTGGATAAAGAGTGTTTTTGAGGCCATTTGATCATGCAAGGCCTTAGGGTGAGTCGCTCCTTCTAGCCAATGAGAAGAGGCTCCAATTAAGAAGCAAAAAAACAGGGTAAAAAGTTTCTGAAACATAACCTGTATTTACAATAAGTAAAAAATAATGAAATACCATTTTGGATCTATCATTGTCAATATGCTATTGCAGGGATCTGAATTTAGTCGGTGATTCACTTGATATAAGCATCAAATTCAATATGTGAAAGTGATCATAATTAAAAGATTCAATAGGAGAAACTTAGGTAGATCTTGCCCTTTTTTATTGAGATTTAGAGGTTCAGAGAATCATGATAAAATTGATATAAACTATTAGTTTATATTTGAATTAATTTAGATAAAAAGTCCTATTTGATATAAATATAGCGTTAATTATAATTCTTCATTTTTTTTAGCAAAGAGATTTCTGTGAATGAGCTTTTAAGAGTGAATAATAATGCTGTTATGACAACGTCCCTGGCTTTAGTAGAACAAAATCAGCCACTTGATCTTTCCAGAGCTTGTCCTATATCTAATTTTGTCCAAGAGGCCTTAAATGGCATATGTCATCCCATTGCAAATTATTTTTATCAAATGATTCGGCCTCAGAATCTTCTCGATCTTTATTATGGTGTGGCAATTGTCGATAAAAAAGTCCCCACTTATCAAGATTATCAAGAAGCAGTAATTAAATTGAAAACAGTTTTTAGTGCTAAATCTATATTCGAATATTGCCAGGACTTTTTTAAAAATGAAACTGTCGGAACGGCGGGTGCGGGTAAAGCAATACCTCCAATTGATAGATCGAAGAATATTCAATTGATATTTTGCTTACAGCCAAAAACACTTAGAAAGTTCATGTTGGCTTTTAATCGAGCCTTGGGTCTTATTAGTAAGATAGTTTCTCAGGGATTAAGAAATGTAGACGAGATAGAGAAAGAGTTTAAAATTTTTTTTAGCGCATTAGAAATTGGAAATG
>CAZJSX010000212.1:0-3315 GCA_964548845.1 uncultured bacterium
GACTCTTTGAGAGTTTTTTTTAAAGCCGTTCTGACATTATCTGTAATGTCATAAAAACCGCTGTAATGAGTGGGTTTATTTATTTTTAACACAATATAAGCCTATCTGATTGTCGTAACCAAATAGCTAGAATACTAATTTAAAGCAAACCTTTTGCGCTCTAGCGCACCTTCTATTCTTTTTTTTATGCAATCGAGCTCATCTGGTAAGTATGGTGATCGCACATGATGGTCCCAAACTGTTTTAGGCCATGCGGGATCTGTTTGAAATCTAGCAATAATGTGAATGTGAAGCTGGGGAGTGACATTACCAATAGCTGCTACATTGAGTTGATCAGGAGAGAACTCTTGCCATAAAAGATGTTGAAGATAATCTAATTCCCGATAGAGAAGATTTTGATCAACAGGCTCTAAGTCGATTATTTTTTTTGCTCCGTTTTTTCTTGGCACAGCTATAAGCCAAGGGTAGTTTTTTTCATTTTCCAAAAAGACACGGCAAAGCTTCAAATCTACTATAAAAATTTTAGAAGAAAAATTGGGGTGAAGTTCAAAGGTCATTAAATTCAAACCGCCTTATAAAATAATCTGGTTGTTCTTCTTTGGGCAATTGTTCTAAAAGAGCCAACTCATCAGCATCCTTTTTCTTTTCATGAAAAATACCCGTCTCTGTAATTAGCGCAGCTTTCAATCCAGCTCGTTTTGCTCCGCAAATATCAGTTTCTAAAGTATCACCTATCATCACAATTTTGTCTTTTTTGATTTGACTCGGAAAAGCTTGTAGAGCCACTTGATAGACTGTTGGGTAAGGCTTACCTATATAATGAACTATTGCCCCATGTTTTTCAAAAAGCTTCGCAATAGCTCCTTGCCTTACTACTAATTTTTTAGGATTACCTTCGTGCGCAAATAAATCTGGGTTTGCACAGAGTATGGGAAGATGATAACTGCACGCTTCTTTGATAGACGCTTCAAAAGCTAACGGCTCTGCTTGATCCACCCCTTCAATGTGTGGAATGTGAATGTAAATAAAGTCTGCATTTTCAATCTTCTCTACTTTTTTATATAGAGTATTTTCAAAAAGCAGCTCTGCTTTAGCATAGCGAGGGTGATTGTCACCCCATTGCCAATAAGTATAATTAGGAGTTTTAAAAGGTAAGCTTAAACTTTCTAGTGCTTGGTGAGTGACTTGCCCAGAGGTATACAAAAAGTGATAGTGAACTCCCTGATAAATCTGGTGCCTTTCAAATTTTTTCTTTTCATTTTCTGCTAGTTGAGAAGAGTTAGATAAAATCCCGACATACTTGCCTTTTAAAACCAATTTTTCCATTGCGGCTGTAGCATTAGGGTAAGCCCCCTCTTGATTAGAGGCCCAAAAAACTCCATAGGCATCTAAGAGGAAGGCATCATAGTTATTGCAAAGTTCATCTAGAGTGATCAATGGGTGGGCTGCTATTTGATTCATTTCTATTATTTAACAAATTCAATTTTAAAATTTAACTTTTTGATCTCATGTGATATGTTGAATTTTCTTCTCAAGATTTAGAAACTATGGTAAATGTTTACCTTTTTAATTAGAATTTTAAACCCTTAAAAAAGCAATTTTTATGGCAACAATAGAAAAATCTTTAGATCTTGCTAAAAAAAATCCCTTTGCTGTGTTGGTTTCACCACAGTGGAAAGGGGTAAAACCACTTCCCTTTTTAGCAACAGTTGGTATAGGTGTAGGAATTTGGATGCTGCCTACCCCAGCAGGGCTTCAGACTCAAGCTTGGCACTTATTTGCCATTTTCATCTCTATTATCACAGGGCTTATTACCAGACCCCTTCCTGTTGGTCCAGTTGTCCTTTTAGGGTCACTAGCTGCTATTTTAACTAAAACAATGACTTTTGAAGAGATTTCTGCTGGCCTTGGAAGTGCAAGCATTTGGCTTATCTTTCTCTCATTCTTTCTAGCACAGGCTTTGATTAAAAGTGGACTTGCTATGAGAGCTTCTTATGCTTTCGTACAAGCTTTTGGCAAAAACACAGTAGGGCTAGTCTATGGTATTATTTTTAGTGAATTGATTTTAGCTCCATTTATTCCTAGCCTGGTCGCCAGAGCTGGTGGAATTATTTTTCCAATTGTCTTAGCCCTTGCTAAAACATACGACCAACAAGACGAAACGCAAAGCACAGGTCGCTTTTTAATTATCGCTTCGTTTCAAGGGTCCATTATCGTTAGTGCCATGTTCTTAACATCTATGGCTGCAAACCCAATTGCCGTTGAAATTGCTAAAGAATTTGGAGTCACTTTAACTTGGGTTAAATGGTTTGTTGCAGCATCAGTTCCTGGTCTTGTCAGCCTTGCCATTGTCCCATTTTTAATTTCTAAAATTATTCCCCCAAAAATTAAAGAATCTCAAGATGCTCCAGAGATAGCTAAGACTAAATTAAAAGCTATGGGTCCAATTAGCTATAATGAATGGATCATGATGGGCATTTTTGGATTTGTGCTCGCTCTTTGGTTGTTTGGAGGCACTTTTAATGTTTCAAATACAGTAGCCGCAATGGTAGGTCTTGCAGCACTGCTTGTCTGCGGAATTATCACTTGGAAAGATTGCCTCAGTGAAAGCACTGCATGGGACACCCTTTTCTGGTTAGGAACTTTAGTTGCTATTGGAGGAGCTTTAAAAAAATTAGGATTGTTCAACTGGTTCTCAATGAATATTGTTGGCCTAATTTCTGATATGCCTTGGCACTGGGCGTTCTTGGTGATGATTTTACTTTATTTTTACACCCATTACTTTTTTGCAAGTAACACGGCTCACTTAACTGCGATGTTCTCGGCTTTCTTAGCTGCGGCCATTCAAGTTGGTGCACCTGCTTTATTAACGGTTTTGGTCTTAGCCTTTTTTAGCTCGCTATTTGGCGGATTAACTCACTATAGTTGCGGCCCTGCTCCCATTTATTTTGGTGCCGGCTATCTCAGCTTAAGAAAGTGGTGGCAAATTGGCTTATTGATTAGTTTTGTCAATATTGCTATTTGGTTAGTTGTCGGCTGCTGCTGGTGGAAAATTTTAAAATATTGGTAAACATTAGAATTGAGTATAGCAGGCAAATTAACAAATAAGCGGAATGTACAATAATTTGAAAAAATACAAACTATCTTTCGTCACTATTGGACTGGTCTTTATCATTTCTTTTTTGGCATCTTGCTCTTATCATCAAAGAAGCAGCCATAGACTTGTAAAAATGTCTCCATCTGACACTGAAAAAAATAGTGAAAACAATTTTGCTTACTCCCAACAAGCGTATGGGGGAACATATTTACAAGACC
>CAZJSX010000213.1:0-3301 GCA_964548845.1 uncultured bacterium
TTATTTTAAGACAAGCATATGATGGGCAGTCCATTTCACTTTCAATCTTCACTTTTAAAGGAGATTTGTCAGTGAATGTTTTGGATTTAAAAGCGGGGAGCTTGCCTAATTGATAAGGGATATTGAGATGTGCGGAAATTTCTCTTACAACCCCTAAGTGGCTCATAGCATGCCCTAAGTTTGGGGTAAACGATATTTCTAAAGCATCATCTTGAAAATAAGATTTTAGGTTGTCGCCAATTGTAAATTCTTCAGAAAACTCTACAATTCCATCGCTTTGATGATTCAGTCCTAATTCTTCAGCAGATAATAACATCCCATAGGAAGCCACACCTCGCAAAGAACTCTCTTTAATTGTATGTTTTTCTCCTTTGGCATCGACAAGAATGGCGCCGATCGGGGCAAAAGCAGTAATGAGATTTGCTCGACAATTAGCAGCACCACAAACAACTTGGATTTCTTTTTGTCCGTCAAAGACAGTGGCTATACAAAGTTTGTCAGCGTTGGGATGTTTTTGGACTTGTTTAACTTTTGCGACGATGACGTTTTCAAATAAAGGGGTAATGCTAAAGACGCTATCTACTTCAAGACCAGCTTGCGTGAGACTCTTTTCTAGTTCAGTTACAGAGAGCTTGTTTTCAAAAAAACTTTGTAGCCACTTTAAGCTAAATTGCATGATTGCTTTTGATGAACTTTAATAAAAATTAAAAGGATTATATCAAATTTCCGCTATTGACGAAAAGAATAAATTTCGCTTGAATAGACCCTAAAGTTAAAAAAAGCAATATTTATGGAGTTTCTTATGAGTCGCATTCGCAAAAGACTAAGAGGTCTTCATCATCAAGAAGAGGGTAAAGCTAACCCTTCTCCGATGAAATGGGTGACACAAGGGTTTATTTTTAGCATGGCTTTGAATATCGCTCTGTTGACGTCACTTGTCTATAATGTGATCAAGCAAAAGCACCCTCATCAAGAAATTGCTTATCAAACTGCACAACAAAAAGCTAAAGTTGATTCTGAGAATTTAACTTTGAGCAAAACGATTTCTCAATATTTTTCTAAAAATTATCCGGATCTAATCACTCTCTTGCAAGACAGCCGCCATATAGAAGATGGTTTAAGCTATCGCGATATTGCTCTTTCAGTTCTTTGTCAAAAATTTGATTTTGATCTTAACCGAGCACTACTTGGTCAAAATGTTTCTGTTAGAAAGTTGAAAATTCAATCTGAGCCCTCTAAATCATTAGAAATACCTTTTTACTTAGGATTAGGAGATGCTCAATATAAATTAGTTAATACGTTTATCCAAAAAGAGCAATGGCCTTTTACAAGTCACGGTTTGTATAAAATGCTTGTTCAAGGAAATAGTGACGAGTCGCTAAAGAATGCATTTTATCTCTCTAAAGAATTCATGTTCATCGATGCTTTATTTTGTTCTCTTTCTGTTTCTAAAGAAGATCTTTTAAGTATTGTTTTGCATGGTCCATGGGAAATTATGGATAGCTTTGCAAAAAACCATAGTCAAATACAAGATTTTTCAAATACGATGCGCGTGCAATTGCTTAGCCAATATCTAGAATATGGCTCAAATATGGCCGCAAAGCTAATTTTAGATGTCGATCCTGAGCTAGTTTTAAAAAAATTAACAGACAATCAACTGATTGCTTTGTTGGGCCAATTGGAAAATCGCTCTAATCTTACTGAAAATTTTGCGCTACACCTTGCTTTGGGTAATCGAAGTGAGTGGGTTAAAAAAGAAGCTTGTAGATTGCTCTATCATTATTCAGATGCTAATTTCCCAGAGCCTTTCAACTACAAAGAATCTTTAGATTTTTTGACTGAAAAATACCATGTTCAGCCTATTGAAATCTTAAGCCAACATGTTGAAAAAATGTTTCAACCTCAAGAAGTTGCTGTAGTCACATCTTCAAATTCAAATAGTGTGAAGCAAAAAACCTACGTTGTTGAACCAGGTGATAATCTTTGGAAAATTGCGAAGCGCAATCAGGTAGATTTAAAACAGCTCAAGAGTGTCAATAAGTTGGAATCTGATAAAATTAAAGTAGGAATGACCCTGATCATCCCTTAAGGGACTGGATCATGCCCACCGGGATGCCAAGGGCAGCATTTGCAAACCCGTTTAAGAGTGAGCCAAAGCCCTTTAAAAGCCCCATGCTTTTCAAGGGCCTCTTTGGCATAAGTAGAGCAGCTTGGATAAAAGCGGCAACATGACCCCAAAAGAGGGGAAATAGTCCACTGATACACTGTAATCATGGCTCTTAAAATAGTCTTCATAACCTCAATTATAGTTCAAAATAAATAGTTTGTCCAGCCTCCCATTTAGTAAAATAATTTTTTTAAAGTCAGGATTATTTCACTTTTTTTACTATATTTATATCCCTATTTTATCTATAAATAGTCCCATTTTTTAGACCAAAATGCTGCTATTATAAGATTTAAATAATCAATAGAGTTAAAGAGAAGTTAAATATGTTAAATAAAAAAGTGATCAATGGCTCGCTGGTAATTATCGGAACTTCAGTTGGTGCTGGTATGCTAGGTCTTCCTGTAGAAACAGGTAGAGGTGGCTTCTTTCCTGCAATCGTTCTCCTTTTGATCAATTGGGCTATTATGACTGGTTCTGCTCTGTTGATTACTGAGTTTTTAGTTCACTATAAGAAAAATAGTAACTTCATTACCCTTTCAGAAGAAATTTTGGGTAAGACTTTTAAGTTTTTGACATTCTTTATCTATATCATGCTTTTTATTTCTTTAACTTTTGCTTATGTCAAAGGTGGGGGAGTTTTTGTTGCCGATATCATACCTCATCTGTCGGTTGGACTTGGGGTCTTAATTTTTATTGTGATGTTAGTGCCATTTATCGTTTTTGGGCCAAGACTATTTACTTATGCCAATACCCCGCTAACCATTCTTTTATTCGTTTCGTTCGGTGGATTGGTGTTTTTAGGGTTTAATCAAATCAATGTCTCACTTTTAACTCATATGAATTGGAAACATGGCTTTTTATCTTTCCCAATTTATATCACCTCCTTTGGATTCCAAGGGACACTCCCATCGCTCTATAGTTATATTGAAAATAAAAAGGATATGATGAAGTCGATTTTAATCGGCACAACCATCACCTTTTTGATCTATTTGATCTGGCAATTCTTGGTCATGGGTATTGTACCATTAGAAGGTGAAAACAGCTTAATGAGCGCGCTACAGGCTGACCAAACAGCCATTTCTGTTCTTAAGTATTATATTGATAATCAGTTTCTACAACTTTTTGGAATGGCAT
>CAZJSX010000214.1:0-3289 GCA_964548845.1 uncultured bacterium
GTTGAAAAAAAGACAACCAAGCAACTCTTTTCTGAAAAAGAACAAAAGTTTTTAGCTGATCGCTATGTGGAAGGTAAATGCCCAAAATGTCAATATCCTAATGCACGTGGAGATGAATGTCCTAAATGTGGAGCTAGTTTTGAAGCCAGTGAACTCTTAGAGCCTAAATCTAAAATGACTCAATCGCCAATGATACTGAAAGAGACAGATCATTACTTTTTTAGATTAGATCTATTTAAAGATCAGCTTAAAGAATGGATAAAAGGTAAAGATTGGAAGCCGCAAGTTCTGAATATGGCTATGCAATATATTGAAGAGGCAAAAGCGCGATCGATTACCAGAGACTTAAGCTGGGGAATTGCCGTTCCTGGAGAAAGGGACAAAGTTTTTTACGTTTGGTTTGATGCCCCTATTGGTTATATTTCTGCAGCAAAAGATTGGGCAGAAAATGTAGCTAAAGATCCTAAAGCTTGGGAAAAGTTTTGGCTTGACCCTGACACAAAATATGTTCAGTTTATCGGCAAAGATAATATTCCGTTTCACTCTGTCTTTTTTCCAGCGATGATTATGGGGCAAAAACAACCCTACAAGCAAGTTGATGAACTTCCTGCAAATGCTTTTTTCCATTACGAAGGAAAAAAGTTTAGTAAATCTGATGGCTGGTTTATTGAGCTCGATGATTTTTTCAAACACTATAGCTCAGATCAGATTCGTTATTATTTAGCTGCTAATGCCCCTGAAAGTGATGATTCAGAATTTGTTTGGAAAGATTTTCAGAATCGAACCAATGCCGATTTAGTTGGTAAATTTGGTAACTTTGTTAACCGCACTTTGACTTTCATTTTTCAAAAAATGGATGGTAAAATAAGTGACAACGATACTGATAGAGGTAAAGGCGAAGATAATGCATTTAAATCAGAGTTAAATCAATTAAAACTAAAAATCAAAGAATCTTACGAATCGTTTCATTTGCGCAAAGCGACACAGTTTATTATGGAAATGGCAAGTGCCTGTAATATTTATTTCGATAAAATGAAACCCTGGGAAGTTTTTAAAACAGATGTAAAAAGGGCAGAGCAAATTTTAGCACATTGCGCTCAAGGGATTAAATATTTAGCAATATGCGCTTATCCTATTATTCCTCAGGCTTGTGAAACTATATGGAAGTTGTTAGGTTTTAACGACAAACTAACTGATGCCTTTTTTGATGAAAGGTTGGTGACATCATTTAAAAAAGATCAGCAAATTTTAAAACCGCAGATTTTATTTTCAAAAATAGAAGATGACCGTATACAAGAAGAAATTAACCAATTAAAAAAGCCAATCGTTGCTTGTGGTAAAGAGATGATAGACTATCAGAATTTCGAAAAAATCGACTTACGTGTGGCCACTATTATACAGGCAGAGCCACTTGCTAAAAGTGAAAAGCTTTTAAAAATTCAGCTCGAGCTTGGTTCAGAAATAAGAACTGTTGTCTCTGGAATCAAAAAACACTATGATCCGGCAAAGTTAATTGGCAAAAAAGTAATTATGGTAGCCAACTTAAAGCCTGCCAAAATCATGGGTGTAGAAAGTCATGGGATGATCTTAGCAGCTACCCAAGATGAGCTTTTAGAATTGCCAACAATCGAAAATTTACCATCAGGAAGCAAGGTCTCATAACGTGGTGAGTCTTAATAAAGAATCATTGGAGCTTTTGCGGCAAAAAGTCGATCTTGTCGATTTACTATCTAGTTACATGACCATTAAAAGAAACGGAGCTTATTATAAAGGCTGCTGTCCGTTTCATGAAGAAAAAACACCTTCATTTGTTGTACAAGCAGGCGCATCTTTTTACCATTGTTTTGGCTGCCAAGCACACGGAGATGCAATTGCCTTTTTGATGCAGCATCAACATCTAAGTTTTATTGAAGCAGTTGAGCATTTAGCTCAGCGCTATCAAGTTGTTTTAGAGTATGACGATCAACAAAAAGAATCGGGGCCAAATAAAAAAAGGCACTTAGAGCTTTTAAACCATGCTCATCAATTTTTTTATAAGTATTTGTGTGAATCGATAGACGCAGAACCAGCTCGCAAATATTTAGCTCAAAGAGGGCTCGATCAAAAATTCATAACTAGTTTTGAAATAGGGCTAGCCCCAACTGACGGCAAAAAACTCATTCGTCACTTAAATGATTTGAAATACACATCTAAAGAAATAGAAGAAGTGGGGTTGCTCAATCACTATGGCTCATCCTTCTTTTTTGATCGAATCACTTTCCCAATCCGAGATGCTCAAGGACATGTGATTGCTTTCTCTGCCCGTCTCTATAAAGAGCAGACTCAAGGGGGCAAGTATATCAATTCTAAAGAGACTATTTTATTTAAAAAATCCAATGTTCTTTTTGGCCTTAATTATAGCCGCACCAGAATTGCAAAGAGTAAAAAAGTATTGATTGTTGAAGGGCAAATTGACGCCTTGCGTTTGATTCATCAAGGTTTAAATGCAACAGTTGCCCCTCTTGGAACAGCGCTGACAGAGCAGCACATAGATAAGTTAAAGCAGCTTGGGATTGAAGAGGCCTATCTTGCCTTTGATGCCGATCAAGCAGGACAAAATGCGGCATTGAAAAGTGGAGATTTATTACAAAAAAAGAAAATCACAACTTACATTATTCCGATTCCTGCAAAATATGACCCAGATCTATTTGTTCGAGAGAAGGGGATCAAAGAGTTTGTCCTTTTATTTGAGAGAAAAGTTGAGTACTTGAGTTTTATGCTCCAAGTGTTTTCTGAGCGCATCGACTTGAGCAATCCAGCCAATAAAGCCAGAGTTGTCGATAAGGCGGTTCAAAAAATTAAAGAATGGGAAGATCCTGTGATGGTTCATGAGAGCCTAAAAAAACTAGCTCAGCTTTTGCAACTTCCCGAGTCTACTCTGGGTCTTGCCTCGACTAACACTCCTCATGCTTTTGCTCCTAAAAAAAATCTTAAACATGAGAGCACTTCCACCAAGCATTTTTTAGAAATGGAAGTTTTAACTTGGCTTGTTCAAAACGACTTGCCGACAGATGAGCTTGTTAAAATTGCAAACAAAAACATTAGTACCGAGTATTTTGAAAATTCAGAATGCAAGGCCCTTTATCAAATTATTGAGCAGGGTTTTAAAGATCAAAAAGCTTTAGACACACTTTCTCTTTTAGTTCAAAGTCCAACTGATGTTCAAAAGTTGATCACTGATCTTTTAGAAAAAAAGATTAGAAAAGAAGAAGCTAAAGAGGGGTTTGTTCAGGCTCTTCAAAGAGCACCA
>CAZJSX010000215.1:0-3265 GCA_964548845.1 uncultured bacterium
GGGCTTCTGATTATCAAAAACTAAGCACCCTTTATAATCAACTTCCTCACAATTGTGCTCAAAAATATTTGCTTACGTTGCGCTCTTATGAAGATCTCAATCGCCCTCTCTTTGGTAAATATCACAAAGTTGAAGGTCGCAAGCCCCTAGAAAAAGATTTAGCTAAATCTTTTTATCCTAAACACGGATATGGGTTTTTAAGATCATATGCTTTTAATCAAGCCATTCCGCAGGGCTCTTTATTTAAATTAGTCACCGCTTATGAAGCGCTAAGACAAAAATACCATCAAAATCCAAACGCCTCTTTAGAGATGCTAAATCCATTAACAATGGTGGATGATTTACATCCGAGCAGAAAAAATCAGAATAAATGGAATGTTGGATTTTGGTTATCTGGTGAGCCGATTCCTCAATTTTATAAAGGGGGAAGGATTCCTAGAAGTCGCCGCCGCGGAATTGGTAAAATCAATTTGATGGATGCGTTGGCAGTTTCTAGTAACACTTATTTTTCGATATTGGCTAGTGATGTTTTAAAAAACCCAGAAGATGTGAATTTGGCTGCAGAGCAACTCTCATTTGGAGCTAAAACAGGGATTGATTTACCTGGAGAATATGCTGGAGTATTACCCAAAGATTTGAGTTACAATCCAACTGGGTTATATTCTTTTGCGATCGGTCAGCATACTTTAGTAGTCACTCCACTGCAAACGGCATTGATGTTTTCGGCAATTGCTAATAAAGGAGTAATTTATAAACCTCAAATTGTTCGTTCTTTAGAAGGGGTTGAGCTTGCTGAGCATTCGAAATTGTTTTCGCAGTACCATTATGATTTTAAAGAATCTCTGTCTTGCGTTGGCATTGATTACCCACTTTTTACTTGTAAAGAGCGCGGTGAAGTTAGCTTGAAAAAACAAGTCGATCATAAAGTCAAACGGGTCGTGGAAATGCCGCCTAAAGTGCAACAATATCTTTTAAAGTCCATGCGTGAAACCATTCATGGTAAGCTAGGAAATGCCAATCCTGATCGCATTCGCAATTATGGATCTTTTCATCCCTGTTATAAAGCAAACCAAGAACTAAAAAATCAAATGGTCGGCAAATCATCTTCAGCAGAGATTAGAGAAGTCATCGATTTGGATTTAAAAGACGGGGTGGGTCTCTACAAACACGTTTGGTTTGGTGGAATTATTTATGAAGACGAACTCAACAAAGATCAATGGCCTAGTCCTGAGCTTGTGGTAGTGGTCTTTTTAAAGTATGGCGATTATGGTCGTGAAGCTGCACCACTTGTATCTGCAGTTGCTAAAAAATGGCGAGAGATCAAAAAAGCTCATCAAGTACAGCCATAGGCTAAGCGATTGAATTTCTCTTTAAGTCGTAGAACAACAATCATCTTGCCGATTAGATAAAGCTTCTTCAGCAAGATCACGCTCATCAAGTAAATGTGAGAAAAGATTTGCTATAGCGTAGCTTAGAGCTTTAGCTCTTAATTGATTACTTACTTCACACCCAGCTTTATATAAAAGTTGCCCTTTATTCACTCTGACCTCGTCATCTAAATCTAGGGATTGATTTATATCAGTTCCCATATAAGCATAGACACATCTGAAAAAAAATGAGCGTGCTTTGATAAGGTCTAGGCTTTCTTGTAAAGTAGGTACTTGTTTCCTCATTTTAAATGCGAGATCTGCTGAGATATAACCCGTTTCTGGTCCTTTATCTTTTTCAAAACTTTTCAGGGCGACGAGCAATCTTATAGCAGTATGACCTGGTTGAGGAAGTTTATAATCACTTGAAAGTATAACAGATTGACTACCAATAACTGATCTTGTAGACATAGACTTGCCTTCATTTAGTTCTAAAAGAAAACAGAATACCAAACTTATCACCCTCTTTCAAAAGAATCAATGGCTCTTGCACAGTCAAAAATCTAATCAAATTTAAGTTGACTTTGATCACCTATTCATCTTAAGAGGGGCAGATTGGAGAAATAGGAGCGCCCTTGAATAAGATCTACACGCAAGTTGCCATTATCGTGTTGTTTTTAAGCTCATGCGTTCCTGTTTCGCGCTTGGATCAAAATAGTGCCTTTTTACCTCCTATCAACATCGACTCTTCCGTAACTGATGCAGCACAAGAGTCTTACTTTAAATTAGGAGAGTGGCCAGAGGCTGCTTGGTGGCAATGTTTTAACGATGAAAATCTAACCTCGCTAATGAGCTTGGCACTTGAACACAACCCTTCCATTGAAGCTGTGAAGCAAAAAGTAGAAGTAGCCAAGCAGGTTGTCGTACAAAAAAAGAGCTCTCTTTTTCCTGCTATTTTTTTAGATGCTCAGGAAAATTGGGGAAGGATTAGTAAGAATGGACTTTATCACGCTTTAAACCCAGCTTTGGCGCTCCCTTACAATCTACTCGATCTCAATCTCTCGTTTACCTATGAGTTTGATTTTTGGGGAAAAAATAGAAATTTATTTCAAGCAGCTTTGGGATTTGAGCGTTCTCAAAAAGCGGAGACAAAACAAGTCGAGCTTATGATCACAACAGCTCTGGCACAGGCTTATTTTGCTTTAAAGACCAATCTCAAGAGAAAAGAGCTTTTAAAAGAGCTTTATAATCTTCAAGATAAAGAGGTCAAGCTTGTCAATTTGTTAAATCAAAATGCCATGAGCTCTAAAATTGAACCTGCAACTTTTGTAGAGAGTTTAGAGGAAATTGATAAACGTTTAATTTCGATAGAAGAAGAGGTGATAGCCAATATTCACCTGGTTAATTTTTTAACTGGAAGAGGGCCTAATGAACAAATAGAGTTGTCTTCACAGCTTCAAGAGCTTCCCAATTCCATCGATTTACCCAATGAGCTCTCCTCACAGCTTTTAGTTCGCAGGCCTGATTTGATGGCTTCTATTTGGAGGGTGCAAGCACTTGCCCGAGAAGCTAATGCCGCTGTTGCCGATTTTTTTCCAAGAGTTAATCTTTTAGGACTTTTAGGTTTGGAAAGTATAGGCTACAAAAACCTATTTGATTGGGTTAGCAGGCAAGGGTGGCTGATTCCGACCATTCATTTACCCATTTTTAATGCTAAATCCATAAGAGCTCGCTTTAAAATGAAAAAGGCAGAGTTGCAAGAGGCCATTTACAATTATAACCACCTTTTTTTAAGAAGCTTACAAGAGGTTACAGACTCCTTAGTATGGATGAAAAGTTGGTATGAGAAAAGGGCAAAACAAAAAGTAATTTTAGTAAAAGCGGCTGTGAAGACTAAT
>CAZJSX010000216.1:0-3237 GCA_964548845.1 uncultured bacterium
AAATTGGCGGAGTGGCATACCAAAGGGGCTCTAAAATATTATGCCCACCTACTTTGGGTGTAAAACTACCTGCAACGATGGCAAGTGATGAAAGTTGATAGAGCTTTCGAAGTAGACCCATAGCATCGATCAAGATTAACCGCTTTTGATCGATTTGCTTGTCCTGCGAATAGCGGCCATATGGGATGTCGTATTTCTTTAAAAGTTGATCTACTTCATCAAAGCGCTCGGGATGTCTTGGAACAACAAAAATTTTAAGTTGTGAATACTGACTTAAAAGAGGAACCAGTTGATCTAATATAAGCTTCTCTTCGCCCTCATGAGTAGAGCCTACAACAATACTGAGATCTTGCAATCCAAATTGCTTTTTTAAAGCCATCAGTTGCTCTTCAGACAACTCTTCATAAACATCATCTAGCTTCAGATTAGGAACCACTTTGATCTTCTCAGGGGCTACTTTTAACTCAATGAAATGACTTCTAAAAATCTCATCTTGAACTAAAAAATGATTGATATTTTTGTAGTACCAATTTGTAAAAAGAGGAAAGAGTTTAAATCGAATGAAGCTCTTATCTGAGATTTTGCCGTTAACTAAGACAACCTCTGCTCCATTTTTTTTACAAGCATTGACAAAGTTAGGCCAAATATCTGTTTCCATAATTACAAGTAAATCAATGCGAAGCTTACCTATTAGCTTTGGAATAACCCAAGGAAGATCTAATGGTAAAAGAAGGTGATAATCAGCCTGAGGCAATACTTTTTTAGCTTCTCGGTGTCCTGTAAGAGTGACCGAAGAAATAATAATAGTACTTAAAGGATATTTCTCCTTTAAACTTTTTACAAGTGATGAAACCCCTTTAACTTCTCCAACCGATACAGCATGTACCCAGATTGTTGGGGAACCTTGACGAAATTTTGATGGAGACAACCCAAGTCTTTTTAAAACAGCTCCCCTGTATTTTTTTTTGAAAAAATAATCATAAAAAAATTTAGGAAGGTACAAAAGTACAAAAAGAATAACCAAGACTTGATAAATCAACCACATTTAGCGCACTACAAAGTTTAAAAGTTTATTTGGAACAAATACCACTTTAACTATTTCTTGTTCGAGATATTTAGCAATATTTGGATTTTCTTTTGCTTTAGCTACAATCACTTCTTCACTTTGATTCAGTGGAAGCTCAAAACGCCCGCGCAATTTTCCATTGATTTGCACTACATAAGTTGCTGATTCTTCAATTAAAAATTTCTCATCCCATTTAGGAAACGACTCTTTAGCCAGCTCTGTTTTTTGCCCTAAGATCTCCCATATTTCATAACACACATGGGGAGCGAAAGGATAAAGACATTGAACTGCTTTCAACACAAGGCTCTTGGGATACTGCTCAAGCTTTGAAAAATCATTAATGAAAATCATCAATTTAGAGACAGCCGTATTAAACTGCATTGCCTCAATATCATGCTGCACTCCTTTGATTAACTGGTGAATCACTTTTAAAGCCTCTGCACTCTCATGGTCTGATAATTTTTCTGAATGAGCTAAATCATAAAAACGTGAAAGTAATCGATAGCAACCATTGATACTCTCTGTTACCCAAATTTTTTCTTTCTCAATGGGCGCCATGAACATCTCATATAAACGAAGGGCATCTGCACCAAATTGATCGATGATGTCATCTGGACTCATTCCGTTGAGTTTTGATTTAGACATCTTTTCAATTTGAGAGGCTAATTTTTCACCCGTTTTTTTATAAAAATACTCATTGTTCTCTTGATAGACATCTGTTTCTGCAACATAGCCATCTTTAGCAGAGCGATAAGATCTCGCTGTCA
Source organism: uncultured bacterium (assembly GCA_964548845.1). Classification (GTDB taxonomy): domain Bacteria; phylum Chlamydiota; class Chlamydiia; order Chlamydiales; family JAAZZY01; genus CAZJSX01. The sequence goes on from CAZJSX010000216.1 coordinate 1,834, forward strand.
CAAGCCCTTGGTTGCATAAAGATTGAAAGGGCTCTAGCGTGCTGACAAGTCCGCAATCATAGAGCACTTTATGCCAAAACCTAGCATAGAGCAAATGCAGCACAGCGTGCTCTGCTCCACCGACATATAAATCAACTGGCATCCAATATTTTTCTGCTTCAGATCCAACAAAGGCTTGGTCATTGTGCGGATCTAAGTAACGCAAGTAATACCAGCAAGAACCTGCCCACTGAGGCATCACGTTAGTTTCTCTAAGAGCTTTTTTTCCCGATACGGGATCTACAACTTCAAGCCACTCTTTAGCATTAGCTAAAGGACTACTTCCATCTTTTGTCGGTGAGTAATCGACATTGTCTGGCGGCAGAAGAGGCAACTCATCAAGTTGTAGCAATCGAATGCTTCCATCTTCTAGATGTAAAAGAGGAAAAGGTTCTCCCCAATATCTCTGACGAGAAAAAAGCCAATCGCGAAGCTTATAGGTGATCGAAGCTTCTCCACAATTATTGTCGACAAGCCATTGCAATATTTTTTCCTGAGCTTTTTTTATAGTAAGACCGTTGAGATCAACATTTGCAGACTTGCTATTAATAATTAATCCATCAACGCCATAGGATGGGATTAATTGACTTTTAACTTTCGCTTTAAAATCATCCAGCGATAAATCTTTATGAGACTCTAAAGGGTCGATGACATTGGTGATTGCAAGATTGTATTTTTTAGCAAAATCGAAATCTCTTTCATCATCACCCGGAACTGCCATAACAGCACCAGTTCCATAGCCTATCAAAACATAGTCAGCAACCCAAATTGGGATTTTTTTGTTATTGATCGGATTAATACAAAAAGCGCCAAGCCAGACTCCCGTTTTTTCTTTATTGAGCTCTGTTCTTTCTAAGTCTGCTTTGTTAACCGCTTGTTTAACATACGCCTCTACAGATGCTTTTTGCTCTGCGCTAGTTGCCAATTTAACAATAGGGTGCTCTGGAGCAACCACAATAAAATTAACTCCAAATAGAGTGTCGTGACGAGTTGTAAAAACAGTAATGACTTCTCTGGTTTTTTCTTCGACAAAGTGAATTTTGGCCCCAACACTTTTTCCAATCCAAGCCAGCTGAATCTTTTTGATACTCTCAGGCCAATCAATGAGATCTAAATCTGCCAATAAACGATCAGCATAAGCTGTGATTTTAAGTACCCATTGTCTCAATGCCCTTTTCTCGACAGGATAGCCACCAATTGCAGATCTTCCATCTACGATCTCTTCATTGGCTAATGCAGTACCCAATTGAGGACAATAGTTGACCATCATATCGGCTTGATAAGCTAGACCTTTTTCATAAAGCTTATTGAATATCCATTGAGTCCATTTGTAGTATTTAGGGTCACTTGTTTTAATTTCTCGAT
>CAZJSX010000217.1:0-3206 GCA_964548845.1 uncultured bacterium
GGTGGGTAGCATTAAAGACTATTTATATGGCGAATGGTACGGGTGGGTTTGTTCAAGCTATATCGACTCAGCTTGAAATGACTTTAGATCTTTTGAAAACTCCATCTGTAATTAATTTTAAAGCAAGATTTTGGCAATTTAGTCCTTATTTATTAGCTATGATAAAGCATGCTGGCAAGATCGAATTTCATGATAAATTATCTTTATGTTCTAATTGAGACTAACGGTATATGACCATTTCAAATTCTTAAGTTATTAATTTTTAAAAGGAAGAAGAAATCCAAAAAACTTTATTTGTGTTAGCAAATGAAAGGGGGGATTAAGCATCCTCATTTAAAGACAATCTCAATAATTAAAGCAGTATGCTGCTTCCCATACGGCGCATCTAAACTGTGATTAATTCGACAAAATATCTTTGTAAGAGGGGAAGGTAAACATTATTTAACGATTGATTATAATTGCTTTTTATTTTTCTAGATAATTTAATGAATTGGTCAGCTTGATCTAACATAGTTCTTGTTATAGCTGTTAATAAATCCTGTCTTTCTTTAATTTGATTTGTATTTAAACCATCATTTCCCATCTTTAAATAATTGCTCATAACCCTAGCTATGGCATGATGGTTACTGCGTTCAGTTTCAACTAATAAGCCTAGTGCATTATTGATCGATGTGAAACGAACTTTCCATTCTAAAATCGTTTTTTTGAATAATTCTTTTGGTATGTTGGTGTTTTTAAGCCCATCAAAAGCTTCTCCCACATCACCAACACGTTCATAAAAAGAAGCAACGGCACTATCTAAATCGGAAAGTTGCTGACTACGACGTTTGATGAAATCTGACCAACTGTTTCTTTCATGAACTAGACTTTTTCTGCCTGAATCAATATCTAGCAATTGTCCATTTTGATTTTTTGATAACAGATTGGAATTAGATGGGAAGGTTTTTTCAATAAAATCCCTTATAAGGGGTATGCTGTATTTAGAGAAATTAGGGATAGCAAATTCGATGCTTGTCATATCATAAGGAATTAAGATAAAAGTTTTGTGTTTTAACTCTTTAAGTAAAAGTTTCTGTTGATCTAAAGATGCTTCAATAGAATGCGCATTAACAGCTGGAGCTGAAAAAAATAATGCAAGCATCATCGGCAAAGGACTTTTCATTAAATATGTGGCAGCAAAAGGGAGAAGAAAATTAGCAACAGCTTGTATAGGCTGTTGATGTCCACAACTCATAAGCGAATTAAAAGTTTGGATGTCAGATGTGCTAGCATTGGCTGAAATATTCATAATTTTCCTCAATGTAATCAAATAAAAATGAAATGATATTATTTTAAATGAAGAAAGAAGTAAATTTAAATATATAAAAGTTGCACTTGTTTAATAAATAATTAAAGTTAATTTTTACAAAAATCCGCGTTGTTCTCAAATTGCGCATAGTAAAATCAACCTTTTATTTTAATTTGAATCAATAATTTTAATATAAAAATTAATAAGTAACTATTCGTCATTAATTAAGTCTAGAAATAGACTTCTCTTATTTAACTAACAATCCTTTTTAAGATTAAGCTTGTCAAAAAGCAGGCAGCAGCGTTATCATCTCGCTACGTTTTTTATGGAAAGATGGCTGAGTGGCCGAAGGCACATCCCTGCTAAGGATGCGTACTCGAAAGGGTACCGAGGGTTCAAATCCCTCTCTTTCCGAATCTCTTCTACAAAATGGTATCTAAATTACTCATCTGTTGACCTGTTAGGGCATTCCAATAGGTCGAAAGAATGGAACCATCTGGATTTAAGATATCGATTTTATATACCGGTAAAAAAATCTCAGTCGATTTGCGTATTGTAAAGTCTGTTCCAAAAGCTAAATGGGCAATTCTTACAATTTGCTTTTGGCTATATTTTTTAGCACTTTGCTTTGCATTCTTAATGGTTTGAGCAACCAAGCTATGCCCAAGAGTTGTCTCTGGAATAATAGCTAGTAGTGGCTTTTGAAAATGTAGGCGAAAGTTATTGCCGTTTTTGACAATAAGCTTTTTCTTATGACAGCTCTCTAACCAATAATCTAAGATATCGGCATCGACATGAATTTGATCGGAGAGGTCTTTGCGAGAAAGATGCCCTCCACTTAAAGCTAATGTATTGATAATTTTAAAGTCATGTTGGTCCACTCTAGCGTTGATGCAATCTTCAAATCCATGGCTTTTTTCCCAAGTCGCCGTCGATGTGACCATTTCGGCATCTCGAAGATCCCAAAGCATAACGCCTTCAGCGGTCGTATTGTTTTTGCGAGTGTATTTTACCTCTAGCAACAGATAAGGGTAAAAATGAAGCTCAGGGGTAGCAAAGGTATGGTAACTATCTTTCAGTAGCTCACTTTGATGCTCTTGCATAATGCCTTGAGCACTGTAGCGAATTTCTAAAGTATGAAAGCTTTTTAGGTTAAAGTAGTCTTGGTAATACCCTTTAACTTTTTCATTATCATAGAGGTAATAATAACCTCCGCCGACAACCGCAAGAAATAAAACAAAATAGATGAGCTTTTTCAACATGCCTTCATGACTGTTTTATTTCTTACATATAACAGTTAGTCTTTCATGGAAAGTAAAAACTCTGCATTACTGCTAGTTTTTTTCAAACGGCTAATCAAAAGGTTCATTGCATCTATTGGAGTTAGATCTGCGGTACTTCTGCGAAGCTGATAAATTTTCTCTAGTTCATGCGGATGATACAACAGCTCTTCTTTTCTCGTTCCACTTTTAACGATATCAATAGCTGGGTAAATGCGGCGATCCGAAAGTCTGCGATCGAGTACAAGCTCCATATTACCAGTACCTTTGAACTCCTCAAAAATCACTTCATCCATACGTGATCCAGTGTCGATCAACGCTGTTGCAATGATAGTTAACGATCCACCTTCTTCAATGTTACGAGCTGCACCAAAAAAGCGCTTAGGTTTATGCAGTGCGTTGGCATCAACACCACCAGTTAAGATTTTACCAGAGTGTGGCTCTACAGTGTTGTAAGCTCTTGCTAAACGGGTAATGGAGTCTAGTAGAATAACGACATCATGGCCATATTCAACAAGTCGTCTTGATTTTTCAAGCACCATTTCAGCCAGTTGAACGTGACGCTCAGGTGGTTCATCAAAAGTTGAAGCGACAACTTCACCAGAAAGAACATGGCGCGCCATGTCTGTAACCTCTTC
>CAZJSX010000218.1:0-3181 GCA_964548845.1 uncultured bacterium
CCGTCTCGGTCTCCGGGGCGTAGATCGGCGGGCCCCCCTTGCGAGGCTTGGGAGCAGGCTTGCGCGCTGGCGCCATGGCTCACCCCTTCGACGGCCGGCGGGCGGCCTTCCGCGCCGGGGCCCGGGCCTTGCGGGGCTCGTTGCTGGTGGCCTTGCGAGGCGCCTTGGTCTTGCCCTTGGCGGCCACCTTCCGCGCTGGCTTTGCGGCGGGCTTGTCCTCGGGGGCGGCGAGCTGGGCAAGGACCGCGGCCAGCGCGTCGCGGTCGGCCTTGCTGAGCGGGCGGCCGTCCTTGCGATCAACAAGAAGCGTCGCCTGGAAACGCGCGGGGTCCAGACCGGCGGGCAAGGTGACGATGGCCGAACGGCCGTAGACGGGTGCTGTCATGGGGGATCTCCGAAGGGGTAGCAGGATCGAACGGGGGAAGGCACGGGGCAGGGGGCGCCAGGGAGAGCCCCCGGCGGGGGTCAGGGCTTGGGGAGAGGGCGGCGGAGCAGCCGGTCAACCCGGCGCATGATGTCGCGTTTCAGGCCAATGCCGTCGCGCTGGCAGAGCGTGGCGAACAGGTCGAGCGGCCACTCCCCTTTGAGTTCGTTGCAGGTGAGGCAAGCGCAGACGAGGTTGTCGGCTTCCGTCTCCCCGCCGCGGGCCCACGCGAGCACATGATCGGCCGTGAGGTCGACCATGCTCCGGCAGTAGACACACCGGAAGCCGTCGCGCAGGAAGATGGCGTAGCGCAGGGCGCGGGACGGGTGGCGCGGGGTCTTGTGCTCGAACACTTCGCGGCGGCTCATGTCTCCTAATCTAGCGCTAGGACGTCCTAGCGTCAAGGCTTGAAACAGCCATTTCTTAGGGGCCGCGCACTTTTCTTCGATGCCTCGCCCTGCCCCCTGGCGGCCCTCTGCTCGCGTCGATGGCGCCCGGTGGGCCTGCCCCCGGCGCACCTCATGCGGGCCCGCTGCGGGCCCGCTGGTGGCCTCCGGTGAGGCGCTCTGGAGGGGATCGCGTAAGCCTTCCTCTGTTCGCTTGCCCTCTTTTCTCGGGGCTTTCTCGCATCATTGATTGATGCATCAACATGATGCATACTTGATTTCATGCCGCCCCCCTCGCCTCGTGACCTCCTCGCCCTAGCCCTCGCCGCGGACGTCGCACCGAACACCGTGCGCCGTCGCTTCTCGGGCCTGCCCATGCAGCCGGCGACCCGTCGACGCGTCGAGCAAGCCGCCCGGAAGATGGGCCTCCGCCTGCCTCGCTACGTCGCCTCCGTCGAGGCTCGCCAGGTGGGCGCCTGATGGCCTTCGATGAGTACGACATCGACCCGGAAGGGGCCTACGTCCTGCGTGACTCCGGCACGGGCGAGACCTTCCGCTCGGCTCCCATCCCGTACGTTCAGGAGTTCGCCCGGGGGCTCAAGAGGCGCCGCGCGCCCGTCGAGCTGGGCGAGTTCGGCGACGAACCCGCGGCACCTCCACCACCCGCGCAGGATGCCCCCGAGTTCGTCCGGACGAACACCATCGGCACGATCGGGCAGGGTAGGGGGCTGGTGCCGGAGGGCGCCATGCGCCGGGGCAACCTGCCGGAGCGGCGGCCCGAGTCGAGCGTTGTTGCTCCCCCGCCGGCCGCTGCCCCTGGCGACGGTGGCCCACCGAAGCCCGCTCCCGACCCCGGGCGCGCGGTCCACTACCAGCGCGAAGAGGACGGCGGGTTTCTGTTCTACGGGGCCAACGGAACCTCCTGGCGCTCGGACGATACGCGCGCCGCGCAAGAGCTAGCGCGGTCCCTCGACAGCAAGGCCATGCACGTTCCCGACGAACCCGGCGTTGTCGAGGATCGCATCGTGTACGAGCAGTCGCCCACGATGCGCCTCCGGCTGGCGAGCGACCCGATGGCCGCGGCGGAAAACGAGCCGGTTCCGACGCCTCCGCCGGGGCAGCCTGCGCCAGCCCCCGAGCCTGCCTCGCCTGCGGCGGCTGGCGACAAACCGAAGATCGTTCGCGGTGCGCCGGATCTGCCCCCGACGCCCGCAGAGGCGGCCGCCAACCTGTTGATCCAGGATGCGGAGGACGACCTGCGCGGCTCTCCCCCCCAGTGGCGCGAGGGGGGCACGGTTCCCACGGGCATGACGGTGCAGCGCGCCGCGGGGCCGGACCCCCGGGCCACGGCGGACCGCGAGCGCGCAGAGCGGCGGGCGGCGAACCCACAGAGCGACTTGATCCACGTCAAGATGCGCGAAAGCCAAGAGCTTGCGGAGCACAACGAACGCCAGGCGGACATGGCTGCCGAGCGCGCCTCGCGTCTCCTCTGGATTCAGGCGCGGGAGAAAGAGAAGCTTGATGAGGTCTACGGCCGCATCGAACAGACCCAGCGGGATCTTGCTGATGCGAAGGTAGATCCGAACCGGCTGGTCAACGGCATGTCGACGGGGCGGAGGATCGCCGCTGCCATCGCCATGGGGCTCGGCATCATGGGCAAGGCGTTCACGGGCGGACCGGGCAACCCCATGGCCATGGACGTCTACGACGAGGCCATTCGAGACGACATCGAAGACCAGAAGTACGCGATCGAAAAGAAGCGCGGCGACCTGAACGCGCTGGGCCAGGTCTACCAGCTCGCTCTCTCGAAGTTCGGCAACGAGAAGATGGCGACAGAGGCGGCGTACCTCGCGGGTCTGGAGATCGTGAAAGCCAAGGTGCAGCGCACGATGGCTGAGGCAGAGGCGGCCGGCAGCATGGACGCCAGCGGCGCGCCCTACTCGATCAAGGCGAAAGCCCACCTGGCCGACCTCGACGTTCGGCAGGCGCAGATCCGGGAGTCGCTCTCGCAGGCGAGCAACGGTCAGGTGGCGCAGCAGTTCGTCACCACACAGAGCGGTTGGGTCGGGGGCAAAACCGCCAACCGCGAGGCGGCATCGAAGAAGCTGGCCAGGGCAGACGAACTGCTCGGAGGGGCAGGGCAAACGGTCACGGTCACGAACGAGAAAGGCGTGATGACGCGCTACAGGCTCGGTCGCTCCGTCGAGGCTGGCGAGGGCAAGGCGCTGCGCGAAAAGCTGGTCAACACGGCCGGTATGAAGCGCGACGTGGTCGAGCTGATCGGGGAGCTGAAGGACAGCACCACCGGCCTTGCCCTCAAGACCTACAACAAGTCCAAGGTCGACGGGCTCATCAAGCGCATCAACTCCGC
>CAZJSX010000219.1:0-1020 GCA_964548845.1 uncultured bacterium
GAAAGTAGTTGGTGATCTCATTGAGCCAGTTATCAGTGCCCCTTCGGTGATCCGGCGTATGTTTGAGAAAAAGTATGCACAAGCTGAAGAATCGCATTCCTGCTACTTTGTTGCTTGTAGTAGTCTGTGCAACTCTTCTGCGGCCTCCTCGAACTTATTTGAGGTAAACCGATAGCCCATCTCAAAGCCATCATCCTCGCCAACTTCATCAACACCAAACCCGCCTACTTTTGAATAGACCATGACAAGAAGCCGCCCGTGCCGACGCACGTCAAACATGACTGAGCCTGAATCAAAGGCTCTCACTTCCGTCGTACTTCCGGCAAACGCTGCTTCAATTTGCCTGGCCAACAAGTTAATCTCGTTGAACATATTCTTACTCCGAGATCGAATTTTGCCCCTTTCGGTCGCGCGGCGTGACGGCTCTCTTGTGAACCCTCTATGCTCCCCTCCGAGATCTATCTTTCATCTTTCGGAGGTCCCTCATGGATTCAACGATTCCCGCAGACTTGCTCAAACTGAAAGCCCGCTTGGACGCCTGGCGCGCAGCACGGAAACATGCGCGCCAGCCGATCCCCGACGAATTTCGCCAAGCCGCCGTGGAAATGGCCAAGCGCTATTCTCCTTCGCTCGTTCGTCACACCCTGAAACTCGATCCCTGGCGGCTGCAGAAGCTGGCGAACAAAAAGCCCGGCCCCGCGCGTCACAAACTACAGACCGCCTTCTTCACCTTGCCGCCTGAGGCTGCTACTTTATTGTCCACCCCGCCGGTGCCACAGGACGCGGCCGGCTGTCGCCTCCAACTTGAACGCCCAGACGGGGCGCGTCTTACCCTCACTCTGCCGTCACTTGATTTTATGTCTATCAACCGCCTCTGTACGGATTTCCTGCGCCCGTGAAATTTCAATGATTCAACTGGTACCTCAACTCAGGATTTTGCTCGCCTGTCAGCCGGTCGATTTTCGTTGCGGGATCGATGGGCTGGCCGCGATTTGCAAACGTGAATTGGCGGAAGACCCT
>CAZJSX010000219.1:1030-3151 GCA_964548845.1 uncultured bacterium
TTCGCAATCGCCGCGGCACCGCCCTCAAAATGTTATGTTACGACGGCGTCGGGTTCTATCTCTTCACCCGCCGGTTCTCGCAAGGCCGCATCCGCTGGTGGCCTGAAGATCAAGACGCGCCGCTCCTCCCCCTCCAGGCGCAACAGCTCTCGGTCCTTCTTTATAACGGCCTGCCCAATCAGGCCCAATTCGCACCCGTGTGGCGGAAGCTGCACGGTGTTGAAGCTCAAGCCGCGAGCGCTTCCGCTGCGCCTCCTTTGTAGTTCCACGGCAGATACAGATCCGGGTTGCTTCGCGCTTCCTTCTTGTTGCGGACAATCGTCACCAGGTAGTCCCAGGCGTTGACGCCGTTCAGTCGGCAGGTCCGGATCAGCGAGGCCAGCACGTCCCCGACCGCGGCCCCGTGCTCAGTCTTGAAAAACAGCGAGTTCTTCCGCAGCAGGATGAACTGCTTGAGCGCACGTTCACATTCGTTGTTGTCCAGCGGCGTTCCCGGAACTCGGAGCCAGACCGTCAATTTCTCCCAGTGCTTGAGCCAATACCGCAGCGCTTTGCCCAAACTCGAATTCGGCTCCACTGTGCGTTCGGAGAACTGTGCCTCCAGCCACGCTTTCAATTCTGCCATCACCGGACCGCTCTTCTCCCGGTGATAAGCCAGACGCTGTTCCAGGCTCAGACCTGCGGCTTCGGTATCGTGTTGATAAACCTTCCCGACCGCAGCGAGCACGACCTCACACTCGGACCGGTAGATGTCCCTCAATTCAAAGACCGTCCTTCGCGCGTGCGCCAGACAGTAGGAGGTGATCACTTCTTTCTCGACACTGCTGTTGGCGGCCAAGGCATCGCTCATCTGGATCGGGCGCGCGAGTTCGTCGGCTCGCAGCTTTAACAGCTCCGCCAGGTTCTCCCCCGCGTGTCGCCGGCCGCTAAAATAGAGCGCGATCTTTCGCGCCCCGGCTTTCACCAAAATCCCACTGGTGTTTGTCGCCCGCCCCTTTTCTTCCTCGTCTTCTTTCAGGCAGGAGAGGATTCGCACCCGTGTATCGTCGGTATGCATTATTTCGCCGGCCGCGGCCTGTTTCATCAACAGCAGATAGACACTCAAGGCCGCATCCGCCGTGGCTTCGCAGCGTTCCCACATGGTCGATTCGGCGAGCGGAACTCCCGCCATGGCCTGCAATCCGGACTGCCGATGCCAGGGCAATCCGCCGCCATATTTCATCACCGCGATCGTTGCGTCGCAGGTCGCGTCGTAGCGCTCCTCCCGGACACCTTCCGGCAGTGGCGCGACATAACGATCCTGACATTTCGCGCAGCGGAGCACTTCTCGTTCGTAACTGGTGGCCGTGATCAACGGGTTGCCGGTGAATTGCAGCAGGATTGTCGGCTCATTCAGATCGTAGAGCCGGCCGCCGCACAAAGCAGACGGGCAACTGTTGCCCGCCTTCAATTGTCCGTGCCGGCACGGAACCTTCTTTGCCCCGCTGTATTCAGAGGCTGCGCGGCGCCCGTGCCCTTTACTGCGCGGCTTTTCTTCCCCTTTAACCGAATTCTGCACTCCACTCACTTCTTGATCCGTCGATGCCTTCGGCGATTCATTCTCGGCCGTCCCTGCTTCGCTCTTCTTGTCCGCGCTGCCGGCCTTTTTCTCATGATCTTTTTCTGTTCGCCATCCGAAGATCATCTGGCGGAGCTTTTTGATCGAGGTATTCTTTCGTTGGAGCAATTCCACCAGGGTCAGAACGGTTCGGAGCAATCGCTCGATTTTGTCCTTGGCGCCCTGGTCCAGATTGGCGCCTCGAATCTGCTGGATCAGATGCTCAACTTCAGCGGGCGTGGTTCGTGGGATGTCATCTATGTTGGCCATCTCGGTCGCTCATCCTCTCGGAACATAATAAACAACCAAATCGGCCTACATTTACCATGGTTCTGAATTTATTGAGAAGATTGATTGGAACGGGAGCCAATCTGCTGACTACGCCGGCTCACCGAAGGGACACGGTTCAGATGTGGGGCATGGACGCAACACAAACGCAAAGAGCGATTTTCTAATCGAATTGTTCAGCCAATGAAGCGCGAGGGACAAACTTCTTCAGTTTGTTTTGGGGTGGGCAACTGCTC
>CAZJSX010000220.1:0-3136 GCA_964548845.1 uncultured bacterium
GGGATTAAAAGCATTTATTTTATCAGCTCTATTTTGTAGGTCGATAAAATTGTAAGTGGAGCGAAAAATTTCAGTTCTAGAGGCTTGAGTTTTCCAATAGAGGCGATCTTGTTTTTGTTTGATAGGATCAATCTCAAGTGCAACCAGTTTATCGACCGCTTGGTCAAAGTCTTCTTTGAGCCACTGATCAAAAGGCTTTTCACAAAGGCATTCACCAATCTTAGATTTTGTGAGCATGACTTTTGCTCCCAATGCTTCTAATTTCGCTTGTAATCGATAAGCTGTCATCACATTGAGGTTACCTTCATAAAAGGTAAGGGGAGTTGTGATATTGTGCTCTAAATTGATCGGCATGTCGATATAGCGCTCTTCTAAAAGGGCATAATGCCCCCCACAATGGCCAGGATCGATTGCAACTCTTAAACCTTTTAAAGGGAGAGTATTTTGAGTCAGGTGTGGAAATTCAGAATCAGGTTTAGGGTTGTGTCCAAAATATAGGACAAATTCAGGGCGATCTTTAGCTTTATCCTGAGGGCTCGCATACATTTTTAAGAATTGATCTGTTAGCAAATACCAATTTTCAATTTCTTTATCTTTTTGAAGTTTGGAATAAATGATCGCTTCAGCTTGCTCTTTTGTAAGAGTTTTTTGAAAACTTTGAAAATCAGAGGCATGTTCAGTTAAATTTTTGCTCCAAAGCAGCGGAGAGAAGATCAGTGACAAATTAATAATTGAGATTGAAAAGAACAGTTTCATTTGATTTAATGTTTGATAAAAAACATATTTTATGCGCCTTTCACAACTATTTTTCAAGACTTTTAAAGAAGATCCTCAAGAAGCAGATATTCCTTCACATCAGCTACTTGAAAAAGGTGGCTTTATCAAGCGCCTGGCCAGAGGTCATTATACGTATACGCCACTCATGATGATTGTCTTGCGAAAGCTAGAAGCGATCATTCGTCAAGAGCTCAAAAAAGAGGGTTCTCAAGAAATTGTCATGCCTCTTTTACAACCTAAAAGTCTTTGGGAGCAAACGGATCGTTGGGCTGCATATAAAGCTGAAAAATTAATCTATACAACTGTTGATCGTCAAGATCAAGAATCTTGTCTGGCACCAACACATGAAGAAGCAGTCACAAGTTTAGCTAAAAACTGGCTAACTAGTTATAAGCAACTTCCCATTAATTTATTCCAAATAGGGACTAAGTTTCGAGATGAAATTAGACCTCGCTATGGCCTCATGCGCTCGAAAGAATTTATCATGAAAGATGCCTATAGCTTTTCTGCCACTGAGCAGCAAATGCAAGATCAATATCAGAGAATGAGACGAGCTTATCAGAATATTTTAAGAAGGCTTAAACTTGATTTTGTTGTTGTTCAAGCAGACTCTGGAAAAATTGGAAACAGTCAATCTGAAGAAGTACAGATTTTAGCTGACATTGGAGAAGACACTCTGCTTATTTGTGGTGACTATGCTTATAATAGTGAAAAAGCTCCGTGCATCCCAAAAAGTTTTACATACGATCAGCACAAAAAAGAGTTAGAAAAATTCAGCACTCCAGATACTAAAACAATTGATGAAGTTGTCTCTTTTACTCAAGAGCCAAAAGAGATCATGCTCAAAGCTCTTGTTTATAAATTGATCTATAAAAATAAAGTGGAATTCGTTGTCGTTGGAATTAGAGCAGATCGAGAAGTCAATCCAGTAAAACTCATTAATCACTTTAAAGCACTAGAAATGGAATTGGCCTCTGAAGAAGAGATAAAGAAAATAGGACTTGTCCAAGGATTTGTTGGACCAATTGGTTGCCCAGTTCCTTTTGTTGCCGATTTGACCTGTCAGCCTATGGTTAATTTTATTTGCGGTGCCAATCAAAAAGACTTTCACTATAAAAATGCCAATTGGGAAAAAGATTGCAAAACTCCAATCTTTCATGACTTTTGCCAGGCCAAAGCCAATGATAAATGTCCGCATGTTGAAGATGGTGTTTATCATGAGAGAAAAGGGATCGAAGTGGGTCACATCTTTAATTTAGGTGACCGCTACAGTAAAGCCATGGACGCGACCTTCCAAGATGTCAACGGGAGACCTACTCCATTTTTAATGGGCTGTTATGGAATCGGAGTTGGCCGTTGCATTCAAGCAGCAATAGAGCAAAAATATGACGACAAAGGAATTGTTTGGCCGCTTGTGATTGCCCCTTTTCAATTACTAGTGACTGCAGTCAACACTAAAGATGAAGCACAAAAAGAAGGTTCTGAAAAAATCTATCAGCAACTTTTAAAATTGGGTGTGGATGTCTTATTAGATGATCGCATCGAGCGTCTTGGTTTTAAACTTAAAGATAGCGATTTGATCGGCATCCCTTACAAAATCATTATTGGGAATGGCTACACCAACGATCATGTTTTAGAAATAGAGCCTCGATCAGGTGAAAAAGAGCTCATTCCAACTAGTGTTTTAAAAGATTGGGTTCAATCTCGCATTCTTGAGCCACTAGCTCTTGATATTGACATTGAAGCTGCGCTGTAAGTTTTAAGTCCATTTTTAAAGCTTGATTTTGCAAATGAGACACGGGCTTAATTTCTTTTAAAGAATTGCAGACATAGACAAAGCTCTGATTCAATACTTCGATATTTTTTTCATAAACAGTTTCAATTTGATAACCTAGCTGCTTTGCAGCAATCATTACATTTTGAATAGTCACACCAAAATACAAAGGTAACTTTGGATGGGGTGTGTAAAGAGTCTGATCTTTTATCCAAAATAAATTGCAAATAGAGCTCTCTAAAAAATAACCTTCATCATTATAAAAAATCCAATCATCAAAACCTACATCAAAAGCTTCTTGAAGTTTTTGTAAGCGGTTGTCGAAGTTGCTCTTTTTGTATTGAGCTAGATCTTCCACGAACGGCTTGTGGTAAATTCCTAAATGATAAGAAGGCTTTAAGTCTAATTTAAGTGGGGTGATTTCAATTTGCAAAGGATCTTGCAAAATGATTTTCATTTTGTAATGACCATTTTGAAATTGCGGATCTTTAAGTTTTTGCAATACATTTTCAAGAAGAGAGGAGGGGGCTATTTGTTTTAAATTTTTTGCGTCTTCTAATAATTTATGAAGGTGCTCAGTTAGAG
>CAZJSX010000221.1:0-3128 GCA_964548845.1 uncultured bacterium
GACAATAGCCTGAACACTACAGGCACTGGCCCGGGTTCGTACTTGAACAACGCACTCAAGGCTGCCGTTAAAACCGCCATCAACAAGCCCAGCCCCACCAGCAGGTTTCGGGTCGTTTTGTTCGGCGTCACCCAGTCGAACCCGCCTTTCGCGATGATGAGGATGTATGCAATGGCCATACAAACCAGGAAAGCGAGATAGACCAGCACAATGCCCATCGGATAGCCGCCATCGGCGCCCCGCGGAGCTTTTCCATAAACCGCGGAAAGGATCAAGGCAAAAACAAGCGTGGCAAGGGCGAGGAGAATGTTTCCAAAAATGGCCATGATGTGAGTGGGTTTTAGAATACAAGGAAGTTGGCAAATTGGCAAGTTGGCAAAGGGCAAGGTTCTACAAGTATTGTTCTACTCCGAACACCTTTACGTGCACCGGCAAAGCTTCAAAATCCTGGAAAGAATTGGTGCAATAAATCCGGTCGATGCCCGCAAGGTCGAAGCCTTTGCTGAAAATGCCGTGCGAAACAGCAACGGCTACCATGCCGGCGCCCCTCGACTTGAGCAGTGCCGCAAGCCCTGTAAAAGTACCGCCACCATCGCAAATATCATCGGCTATTAGACAGGTTTGTCCTTTAAAATCAGTTTCCATGGTGCGGAAGCCCGACAACTGTCCTGTGCGCACATCCCGCAGTTTCATGCACTCCGCTACCTGCCCGGCTCCTACAAACTGTGCCACCTTGTGTATCTTTTTCAGCGCGCCGCCGTCGGGCGACACCAGCCAATACGCTGTGCTTGCAGGCAGCAGATCAGCGATGCAATCCCGGATAAATACCTCATTGCCAATCGCTTCCGAACGGCGCAACAAAGCCGTGCTGACATCCGAATGCGGGTCGAATACCCTGATCCGGGAAAACCCAGCCTGGTTGAGCATGTCGGCCACCACGCGCAACGCGAAGGGCTCGCCGGGCATCATCTGGCGGTCCATGCGCGCGGCCATCAGGTAGGTGATGCTGAGCGATACCGGCCCCGCGCCCGCAGCGTCAAGCGCATCCTTGGCCAGCAATACCAACAACAGGTCGGCAGGGTTGGCGATGCGGGCGGTGACATGGCATGGCTGTCCCGGGACGATGGCCTCAACGCGGAGTTTCAGGTGTGGTTGCCCATCAGGGAAAGTCAGGCGCTCGAAAGGGATATCGGAATTGCCGGGGTTGAGGAGCTTGAGTTGCTGCATGTTTTTTTTGCCTTTCAGGAAAATGATTTTGTGAAACAGTGCTTCCGGAACGAGCAGCGAATATATGGATAATGAATGTTGCTGCCTTGGCAAAACACAAATTCAAGGCGTTGCGCCTAAAAATCAAAAAAGGCTAGGACAACCGTATGGGAAGCCTGGCATCTTTACTCCAGCACATTTTTCAGTGGTTGGGCTATAAAGGATTGGCTATGCAAACCGAACCGATTTTAATTTCGTTCGAGCGCTAAGACCTTCCAGGTTTTCAACCCTGGAAAGTCTTGGCCGCTCAGCGCAAGTGCTTTCCAAAAAACTCGAGCGTCCGTTTCCAGGCCAATGCCGCCGCCGCCGCATCGTAGCGCGCGGCAGAGGTGTCGTTGTGAAAGGCATGGTTTACGCCTTCGTACACGTGCTGTTCGTATCGAACCCCTGCGCCCTTTAGAGCGGTTTCATAGGCTGCCATGCCTGCGTTTACCCGTTCATCGAGGGCGGCGTAGTGGATTTGAACGGCTGCTTTTATCCTGGGTACATCGGCAGCATCGGGTTGGGTGCCGTAAAAAACTACGGCAGCTTTCAGGTTCGGCACGTTCACCGCAAGCTTGTTCGACATGGCGCCGCCCCAGCAAAAACCGACGCAGCCGAACTGTCCGTTGCAATCGGGGCGGGATGCCAGGTAATCGAATACCTTGATGAAGCGCTGCAGGCTCTCTTCCGGTTTCAGTTGGGTGAACAATTTCCGGGCCTCGTCGGTATCGGCGGGTGTGCCGCCCAGGGGCGAAAGGGCGTTTGGCGCGATGCCCAGAAAACCGGCCTTGGCCACACGGCGTGTCACATCCTCGATGTGTGCGTTCAAGCCCCGGTTTTCGTGGATCACCACCACGGCTGGGTAGCGCTTTTTGGCTTTGGGCCGGGCCACGTAGGCATTCATCATCTCTTCGTTCACGGGGTAGCTGATGTGCTCGGTGAACAGGGCGTCCGAAGCGGCCTTGGACGCAGGCGCGCAGCCCGATTCCAGCAGGGAAAGCACCGACATGGCAGCGGCGGTACTGCCCACAAGTTTCAGGAGTTCCTGCATGAACACTTTGCGGGTCAATGGTTTGTGGGTGTATTCGTCGTAGAGCTTGATGATGCGTTGGTCGAGCATGGTATTTGCCTTTTATATTTGGATTTTAGTGATTTGCGAGATTTTCAGGATGGATCATATTGATTTTTGAGGATTTACCCTCTGATATTTTCGCAAACCACTTTCCGTTGGGTTTTTATTATTCGTGTGACTATTTCATTTTTGTTTCGCGGTGACAATGCCTCCCCCCATGGAAGGAACGCAATTTCAACGATGCCCCGTCTACCGTCTACCGCCTCCTAACCTTCACCTGAATCGCCCTTTCCACCGGCTTTTCCGACACCAGTATCAAATAGCCACCGCCACCGGCCCCGCTCAGTTTCCAGCCGAGGGCTTGGTGGCGGTACTGTTCTATCATGTCAAAAATACTTTGATCGGCCATGTTGGGGAACATGGCGATCTGGGCGTCGAAGGAGGCGCTGAAATGCCGGCCGAATGCTTTGGCATCCATGGCGAGGATGGCTTCCCAGCAGGCGTCGGCGGCATCGGCGAGGGCTTGTGCGCCTACCGGGCCAATATGGGTGTCGGCCAGCACGTCGTAATCGTGCACGCGCGGGCCGAGGGTGACGAGGTAAAGATGGCGCTCCAGCCACGACAGTACGGCTTCATCGTGCACGCTTTGTATTTGTTCCGGCCAGTAATGCCCGGCGTAGTTGGCCCGGTTGAGACCGGGCATGACGGCACACGTCTGAACTCCAGTCACTGGAACAAATCTCGTATTCCGTCATCTGCTTGAAAAGGGGGGGGGGGGGGGGGGGGGGGGGGGGGGGGGGGGGGGGGG
>CAZJSX010000222.1:0-3101 GCA_964548845.1 uncultured bacterium
GTGCCCTAACATTTTTGCTAAAAATTGACCTGTATATGAATATTTATTTTTGGCTACCACTTCAGGGGTGCCATGAGCAATAATTTCGCCCCCTTTATTTCCCCCTTCAGGCCCTAAATCAATAATATGATCTGAAACTTTAATCACATCAAGGTTGTGCTCAATAATAATCATCGAGTTTCCTTTATCTACTAGTCGATTTAAAACATCTAAGAGTTTGTCAACATCGGCAAAATGAAGACCTGTAGTAGGTTCATCTAAAATATAAAGTGTTTTACCGGTCCCTCTTTTGCTGAGCTCTTTGGCAAGCTTAATTCGCTGCGCTTCTCCACCAGATAGAGTAATAGCAGATTGACCAAGCTCAATATAACTTAGGCCGACACTGATGAGTAGATCGATTTTATTTTTAATTTGGGGGATGCTCTCAAAAAAAATGCTAGCTTCTTCTAGAGTCATTTTAAGAACATCTGCAATATGTTTGCCTTTATATTGAACAGTTAGAGTCTCTTGGTTGAAACGCTTTCCTAAACACTCTTCACACGTCACATAGACATCTGGTAGAAAGTGCATTTCAATTTTAATTTTCCCACTCCCTTCACAAGCCTCACAACGACCACCTTTAACGTTAAAAGAAAAGCGTCCTGCTGAATATCCTTTGACTTGAGCCATTGGCAATTGGGCAAAAAGATCTCTGATAAAATCAAAAATTCCAGTGTAGGTTGAAGGGTTTGATCTAGGTGTTCTTCCAATTGGTGATTGGTCAATCATGATCACTTTGTCGATATGTTCAAGTCCCTCAAATCCTTCGCATGCAATCACTGCTTTTTTATCGCGGTTGAAATGAGCTTGCAATCCTTCAAATAAGATATCGTTGATGAGTGAGCTTTTGCCAGATCCAGAAACACCAGTCACTGCAATCATTTTGCCAAGTGGCAATGTGACATTCATCTTTTTTAAGTTGTTTAAATAGGGCTCTTTAATTGTGATATGATGACCATTCCCAGCCCTTCTTTTTTTAGGAACTGGAATAAACTTTTCACCTCTTAAATATCTTCCGGTTAAAGATTTTGGGCATTTTAAAATTTCGTCATAGGTCCCATTGAAAATAATTTCTCCACCATGTACTCCTGCAAATGGACCAATATCAATAATTTGATCTGCCCGCTTCATCGTTTCTTCATCGTGTTCAATAACCACTAATGTATTGCCAATATCTCTTAAGTTTTCAAGTGTCTTTAAAAGTCTTTCATTATCTCTTTGATGTAGTCCAATACTTGGCTCATCTAGAATATATAAAACGTTAACAAGCTTAGATCCAATTTGAGTTGCTAGTCGTATCCGTTGAGATTCACCACCTGAGAGTGTTTTGGCACTTCGGTTTAAGCTTAAGTAATTGAGTCCCACATCAATTAAAAATTGCAATCTTGAGAAAATCTCTTTTAGGATTTTCCCAGCGATTTCCATTTGATAATCTGTTAGCTCCATCTTCTTTAAATGAGCATCTAGTGCATCAATTGATAAAGAGCAGTAATAGGCCATGTTCTGATCATTTACAGTAATAGAGAGAGCCTCTTTATTTAGCCGAGATCCATGGCAGATATCGCATTCGACTTCTGAAAGAGCCTCTTCGATCTTTTCTTTGACTGCTTGTGATTGTGTGTATTGATAGCGATATAAAAGGCCAGGGAGCAATTTATTTTGTCTAGGTACAGTGCCAAGACCATTGCATTTGCTACATGCTCCATAGGGGCTGTTGAATGAAAATAGGCGAGGTGAAATTTCTTTATAGCTATATCCGCATTGAATGCAGGCAAATTTTTCTGAGTAGAGGTGATCTTTAGCTTCATCGTTAACAATGATCAACCCTTTTCCAGCTTTAGATGCTGTTTCTAAAGATTCTGCAAGCCTTGCTCGAATGTCGCTTTTAATATGGAGCCTGTCGATCACCACATCAATATGATGGATTTGATATCTAGCTAAATTGATTTCCTCTTCAAGTCTGACAATTTTACCGTTGATTCGAGCTCTTAAAAAACCAGCTTGTAAAAGTTGTGCAAGCACCTCTTTGTGC
The DNA here is from genome assembly GCA_964548845.1 of uncultured bacterium. GTDB lineage: Bacteria > Chlamydiota > Chlamydiia > Chlamydiales > JAAZZY01 > CAZJSX01. The sequence continues at coordinate 2,072 of CAZJSX010000222.1, forward strand.
TGTCCTTTTACTCCTTTAATAACGGGCGCTAAAAGGGTGATTTTTTGATCGTCAAATTGTTTCAGGATTTGATTGGTGATATGAGTAATCGATTGCTTTGAAATAGGCAAATGGCAGTTAGGGCATAGAGGTTGCCCAATTCGGGCAAATAAAACTCTAAAGTAATCATAAATTTCAGTAACAGTGCCAACGGTTGATCTGGGGTTTTTAGTCCCTGACTTTTGATCGATGGCGATTACTGGAGATAATCCTTCGATATCATCGACATCAGGTTTATCCATCAAACCTAAAAACTGTCTAGCATACGATGAGAGAGACTCAACAAATCGTCTTTGCCCTTCTGCAAATAAAGTATCCATGACTAGAGAGGATTTCCCAGAGCCGCTAAGACCTGTGACTACAACAAGTTTATGTCTTTTTATAGCAACGTCGACGTTTTTAAGATTGTGCTCTCTGGCCCCTTTAATAATGATATCTTGCATAAATGATTTTAGTTGGCGTTAAGGGTAATTAATAGTCTTGATTGTTTTATCTGAGCGTAAATTTGTAATTATAAAAGGGGGTCTGAAAAACAGCAATCTGAAATTAATATCGCCTCTTTGAAAAATGAGGCGATATTAGAGTTTTTTTAAAAGAAACTTTCAATCTTGAAAGTCAAAAGATGAAATCAGTTGAGACTATATTTTAATGCTCTATCAATTGCATTTTTCAAATACAACGCCGTTTGATTTAGCATGGCAGTTTTAGCTTCGTTTTCTTGTGAAGTTAGATTAGCTTTAGGAATAATATAGTTGCTCATCTTAAGGTTGCCGCCACAATTATCTCTGTGATTGATATTAGTTATATGTACAGATTCAGGCTCGGGTGAGCTAATTCTAAGTGTTTGTAATAACAAGCTCCAAGAGCTAGTAGGGGATTTAAGAGGTGGTTCATACATATATTTTGAACTAAAGTAGTTTTGACACATAAACATTGGATATGGTTTTAGTTGATGATCACTTGCATAGCAGTATAGCTCATTTGCAAAACC
>CAZJSX010000223.1:0-3099 GCA_964548845.1 uncultured bacterium
ACTTGGCCACGCCCCAGCAAAATTTAGGTTGGAATTTTAATCCAACGATAGAATTAATTCAAGAAAGATTATGAAATTTAAAAAAAGTTCTCGCTGCATGGAAAAAATTGAATTCCTGCAGCTAATTTCTTCACAAAATTTTACCGAATCATTTTTTTAATTGCACATATAATTCTATCGTTGATCTAACTAAAGCACATGAACTTCTTTCTAAAGGTATTAATCTTTTCTTGAAAAAGATCTTTTAATTAGCTATAGATTAGAGGTAATTTACAAATCACTAATATTTAACAATCTATGAAAATAGCTTACATTTCGTGCGAGATGTGTCCGATCGCCAAAGTGGGAGGCCTTGCTGATGTTTCTTTGGGGCTTGCTAGAGAAGTTCAAGCACAAGGGCATGAAGTTTTTACCATCCTCCCTTTCTTTTCCTGTATTAAAGCTCAGTATTTAACTTCTTTAACTCTGACTTCATTTACATATACTGTTTATTTTAATAATGTTAAAGAACATGTTCGGGTATGGCAGGCTAAGCTTTATGATTTAAATCTTTATTTGCTAGAGCCGACGACTGCCCCTACGTTATTTGATAGACCGCATATTTATGGTTATCGCGATGATGCTCGAAGATTTAGCTTCTTTTCGTTGATCGCCTTAGAGTTCATTGCCGGGTTCAAACCTAAAACCGAGCTCATCCATCTCAATGAGTGGCATACCTCTTTAGTTGCCCCTCTATACCGCGAGCACTACCACAAACGGCTAAAGAGCAAAATCGTCTTAACTCTTCACAATATCAACTATCAAGGAAATGCTTATTACACTCTTTTAGAAAAGATTGGTTTGCCTAAAGAAAAATATGTCTCGACCCTGCACCATTCTCCTAAGATTAAAAATCATGTCAATTTTTTAGAGCTTGGCATTTTGTATTCTGACTTTATCACAACTGTCTCACCCAAATATGCTGAAGAGATCATGAGTGTCAGACAAGGCAGTGGACTACATGAGATTCTTATCAAAAATAAACATAAATTGATCGGCATTTTAAATGGCATCGATAATCAAATGTGGGACCCACAGTCAGATCCTGCATTAACAACCCACTATACTTACAATCACATCGATAAAAAACATGCCTGTAAAGATCAACTGCGAAAATTACTAGACATCCCTCTAAAAGCAAACTCTCCATTAGTGATTTGCATCTGCAGGCTTGTGCCTCAAAAGGGGCTTCATATGATTAAAAAGGCTATTCTCCACACTTTAGAGTGTGGCGGTCAGTTTATTTTATTTGGCTCGAGCCCGATTGCAAAAATTCAACACGATTTTGATCAGCTTAAAGAAAAGCTCCATCATGATCCCAATGTGAAACTGATCTTTGACTCTTATAACGAAGAGCTCGCACACCAAATTTATGCAGGTGCTGATTTAATTATTTGCCCATCTCTTTTTGAGCCTTGTGGCCTAACTCAATTAATTGCCTGTCGTTATGGCACTGTTCCTATTGTTCGACAAACTGGAGGCCTTGCAAACACTGTATTTGATGTAGATGAATACTCATCTGGCAATGGCTTTACCTACTTGCCTCCCACTCGCAAAGCTATTAGCGAAACACTAGAGCGAGCTTTTGCCATCTACCACGATGATCCTAAAAGATGGAAAGAGATTATTAAAACGGGAATGCAAATGGATTTCAGTTGGAAACAATCTGCAAAAGAATATCTAAAAGTTTATCAACAACTTGTTGAGCACCCTTTAAATTTGGTCAATCAATGATATCTTTTTTGACGAAGTGCCCCTCTCTGTTTGATTTTTTGTTGGATATTTTATGGCATGAAATCTTTCACGAAAATATTCATTTTTTATAAAAAGTGTTATTGAAGCATATAAAATGAATGTCAAAAAATTATTTAGATTAGAAACAAGATAACCCACTTAAAACGTAATTCTATATTAATGACTCATAAAAAAACGATTCTTAATAAAAAATTAACATACCTAAATTAATATATCTCCGTTTTATTACAGTTTAACCATTAGGAGACAAACATGTTAATATCTAATCACGCAGTAACAACAAATGCAGTTCAAAGCATAGAAAGAGAAGTAATCCATCCGCAAACAAAATCCGATCTTTGGGAAAACAGAGAAGTAAAGATCATCTTAAAAAGAGAGATGTCTAATAAAGAGATCGCGGTCTTCGCAGTTACATTTAGCATTATGCTTGGCGTTATTCTATTTATGTCTTCAAAAATAGATAGATTGAGCGAAAGAAATTTCAATAATTTCAACACTGATTTTTTCAAAAATTAATTCAAAATCATACTTATTCAGGCCTTTTTAGATTTAACTATCAGGCCTGTTTACTATAATTTAGCAAATATTCTTAAACAGATCTCTTATTTTGAATCATATTTTTGACATGCTTGTGATGGGCGTAAAAATAATCTACCGCAGAATATAAAGTGTAGAGCGCAGCGCAACAGACAATGTAAATGCTAATCGTTCTAAAATCTTTCAAAGAGAGATATCCTAAAGTATAAGGGATCATAAAAAGGACGACTAAATAAATAGCAATGGCCTGTACGATCGCTTTAATTTTACCACTTGGCCTTGCAGCAAGAGTAATTCCTTTTAAGGCGCAGATGGTACGCAATGTGCTGATCATAAAATCGCGATAGATAAACACAAAAACCAGTAGCATTGGCAAAGCAACTTGCCCTTGTGTAAAAGCTAAAAAGCAAGAGATTCTAGCTACACTATCTGCCATTGGGTCAATAATTTTACCAAAGTCACTCACTTGATCAAATCTTCGAGCAAAATATCCATCAAAAGCATCTGTCAACTCTGAAAAAGTCAAGATCGCCAATAAGACAAAAGGCATCGCAATCATTGATATTCCCATTTTGGCGTACCAAAGATAAAAAATCAGAAAGAGTGGACTTAAGATGATGCGGATAAATGTTAAAATATTTGCAAGGGTCACGTTACCTCAAATGGAACTGTAAAATTTTAAAAGATGGTTTAACAAATTACCCTTTTAATTTTCAATAAAACAACGTATAGATTGCGATTATATTATTTTAAGCCCCCCAAAAGATG
>CAZJSX010000224.1:0-3093 GCA_964548845.1 uncultured bacterium
GCACAGGTGCTGGAGATGCTGCTCTTTGGGCAGCTGGATTCGGGGTTATCATGTCTGTTGCAACGCTAATTCTTCAAAAATCGGCTGATATCGTAGTTGATGCAACCATTTTTATGATTAAATTACCTTTTAATATCATCGCTTATCCCTTTACATCTGGATCTTCAAAGGCGGATCAATTAGCCAGTGAAATTATCAATAGCTCTAACTAAAAGTATCTCTTTCTTTTAAAAAAATAACTTAAGTTCAAACCTCTTTTGCTTGCAAAAGGGGTTTTTTATTACCTTAAATTAAGATTAAAAAGAGGTGCTTGACAAATTGTAAATAAGGTTGCTATGATTGCAACTAAATTTAATTTCATGATCCCAGTGAAATCGTATTTAAAAACTATTAAGAAATCTTTCAAGCTAGTTCTAGGAGATATTTTGATGTTCTCTAAGAGACGGCCTTTGAAATTAAGGCGAGAGGGGTATGTTAGCTAAGTTAAAAACAGCTGCAGCCCATTTATGTCCCATCCGTCGCGATGAGCTGAAAAAGTTCATCCCAATGTTCGTTATCTTCTTCTTTGTCGGTTTTGTCTACAATATCTTACGTAATGCTAAAGACGCCATTTTAGTCACAGGTCAAGCCTCAGGGGCTGAGATCATCCCATTTGTCAAAGTATGGGTGATGTTGCCAGGTGCACTAGCGATGACAGCTTTGTTCTCATGGCTTTCCAATCGCTATACCATGGAAAGGGTCTTTTACATCTTAATTAGTCTTTTTATTGTCTACTTTCTAGCTTTTGCTTTTATCCTCTATCCTTTCAATGAATCGTTGCAACTGACTAAAACAGCAGACTTTTTAATGCAATATCTTCCTAAAGGAGCATTTGGTTTTGTATCCATGATCAAGTGTTGGTCATACACCATTTTTTATGTGATGTCTGAACTGTGGAGTTGCATCATCCTTTCAATCCTTTTCTGGGGATTTGCTAATGAAACCACAACAGTTGATGAAGCCTCCCGCTTTTACGGTTTTTTCGGAATAGGGATGAATTTTTCAGGAATAGCAGCAGGGCAAGCAAGTATCTATCTTTCTAGGCTCCCTCTAAAATTACCACACATTCAAGATCCTTGGCAGCATTCCTTAATATGGATTACTCTTGTTATTGCAGTCTCTGGGGTGATTATCTTAGCTTTCTTTAAGTGGATGCACGTTAATGTTTTCCATGATTGCAAGCATTATAAGCCTAAATCTAAAAATGAATTTAAACTTTCTTTAGCTAAAAATTTCAGTTATTTAGCTAAATCAAAATATTTGATTTGTATCGCTATAATTGTCGTCTCATTTAACTTGGTTATTAACCTTGTTGAGATTCTGTGGAAAGACCAAATTAGACAGCTTTATCCTCATCCAAATGACTTTAGCATCTACCTCAACCAGGTCACTGTGGCGACCGGAGCAATTGCCACTTTAGTTGCGGTTTTCACCACTTTAATTATCCGTCGTTTTGGTTGGACAAAGGCAGCTTATGTCACTCCAGTCATGCTACTAGTCACAAGTATTGGGTTCTTTAGTTGCTTGATATGGAGCGATCAATTGAGTGCTTTTGTGAGTTCAGCTTTTGGTTTAACACCACTTTCTCTAGTTGTCCTCTTTGGTTCAATGCAAATTTGTTTAAGCAGAGCTTGTAAGTATACTGTGTTTGACGCCACTAAAGAGCTAGCTTTTGTTCCGTTGACTCCTGAGTCACGCAAAAAAGGGAAAGCTGCAATTGACGGCGTTGGCTCTCGATTAGGCAAGTCTGGAGGATCAGTAATCCATCAAGGACTATTAATGGTCTTCTCTAGCTTCGCTCTCTCGGCCCCTTATATTGCTGCATTCTTATTAATCGTGATTGTCTTGTGGATGTTAGGAATTAAAGTTCTTGGTAAAGAATTTGCTGATTTAACTAAATCTCATGCACATCTTGAGATTAACGAGAAAGAAAAAGCTGTTCTAGACACTAATACGACTATTCAGCAAACTTGAAAAATTTCCTGCAATTTCTTTAGCTTTTGAAATGCTAGAAGGAATAGAAACACCATAAAAAGATGTCCCACAAAATGACAAGTTTGGATAGGTAAGTGCTATATCCTTTTCAAGTTGTTGTAATTTCTGATAGTGTCCAATGGTGTATTGGGCAATTGCATGAGGCAGAATAAAAGATTTAAAGTAATCCGGTTGATCGGAAATATCGAGCAGTCTGCTCACTTCTTCGATCACTAAGCTCTCAAATTTTTTACCCTCAATTTCATATAAAGGGGAGTTCTCTTTAATCATTACAGTTAATCTAGTTTGGCCGGTATGGGCATTTTGATCCGGGAAAAGATCAGAGTCAAAAATGATACCGGAAATGGCTTCTTGACTCCATGAAGGGGATATACAGCCAAACCCTTTAACCATTTTTAAAGCAGAGTGATATCCCAAATGAACAATTTTATAAGAAAGCATGGGAATTGAGCTTAAAAATGTGGCAGATGCTTTAGGTAATTGATCTAAAAGAGGCGCTAATGAATAAGCTGGGAGTGTTGAAATAATACGATCGGCTTTGATTTCGCCTTGATCTGTTAAGATAACGGCGGTAGGTGTCTGGGTCACTTGCAGAGCAGTTGTATTTAAAAGATAATCGACACATAGATTGCCAGCTAACGCTTTGATCAATTCATTCATCCCTTTTTTAAAAGAGAGAGGGGTGTAGGTCTGTTTTTTTTGCTGCTTGAGCATTTGCTTGAGCAAAGGCTGATCAGAGCGGCTGAAGCGCTCAATCATCGGAAAGCATGACTTAAAAGAGAGTTTTTGTATCTCTCCTCCAAAAATGCCCATCGTCATTGGGTCAATGATATAATCAGTGATATAATCATTAAATCTCTCTCTAAAAAATTCATCAATGGAGAGATCTTCTTGATGTAGCGTTTTATGCTGCACCATGTTTTTAAGAACAGGCCAAGTTAATCGAAACCAATTTTTAGGATGGATAAGAGCTAAAAATGAAAGTGAGAGGGGATGGAGCATTTTTTCATAAAAAATATAACGAGTTTTAGAAAAATCGCTTGCTTTTAGAATAGATGT
>CAZJSX010000225.1:0-3070 GCA_964548845.1 uncultured bacterium
TCTGCAAATTTAAATAAAAAAGAACTTTGTGAATGTATTGCAAAGCATTTACCTCATTTTTACTTTCATTCTGCCCCAGTTGGCGAAGATCCAGATAAACGAGATTATATTGTAAGCAATGACAAGTTAGAGTCGCTTGGCTGGTTAGCTAAAGTCAATATTGATGAAGGCATTAAAGAGCTGGTTCACCTTTATAAATTTTTAAAAGAAAACCAGTTTAGAAATATTTAATACTATGGGCTTAAAAAGAAAAATTTTATCACTACTTCGCAACAAAAAAGCGAAGTCTTATAAAATAGCCTTTCAGAAACCTGATGGCGTCCATTACTTAGAGCTATCTGAAAAAGAAGCTCTGCAATATATTGAAGTTTCTATTTTAAACATGAAAGTAGAGTATTTAGTTTTAATCTTTTCAAGCCCGGACATATATCTACTTCCAAAAAATAAACTCTTAAATTACATCGAAAAAATCTCGACTTCATTTAACGCTTCTTTTAGAAATAAAATGGTCGATTTTTTAGTTTCAAATCCTCTTTTCTGTAATTTCAGCAATTCCAAAAAATAATTAATTATTGATTGAAATATTGGCTGGGCTTGCTTCTTCTAACAGAGAATTCAAATTTTTATTCAAAAAGTCTCTCCCAAAATTTGAGGCAAAATTATAACAATATGCAGTTGAGGGATAGCAATTTTTGATCTTTATTTGATTAAGCTTGTCTTGTTCTGTATATTCAATTTTATTATCTAATCTATCCATCATTTCAACCACAGCCTCTTTGATTTCTTCTTGTGAATTATCTAAGACCTTCACCTGTAAAGCTTCAAAACCGGGATCATACATAATATCTTTTAAAGGAGATGACAGCATCTCGTGAATATTTAGTAATCTCTTTTCTTTATCAGAGTAATATCGACGAATAATTACAATATCTTGAGATGATGGGATTAAACCTACAGCTGGCGCTACCTGTACTTGCACAACAGGTTTGCCAAAATTTGTTGGGACAAAAGCAGGTCCAGAATTGCAACCTAACAAAAACCGATTCTCTCCTAATAAAAATATATCCATTTCATCGCTTTGATAAGGGCTAGTTGCATAGTCTATCACTTGGCCTAAACTTAATAATTTCTCATCAAGTGGTGCTACTGATTTATCTCCTAACCGTATGCACCACCCACCCCTTTCTACTATCTCTTTCAGAGCTAGGTAATAACTATTCACATCTACTATGCGATATTTATAATTGTTTGTTTCAAAATCATTCATAAAAGGGCTTGAAACTCGTTTATAATACGCATGATCTCTAGCATGAAAAGTTACAAACCATGCATTTTTAGGCATTCCTAATTTGCTTAAGATATCATAACCTTTCTTCTTGTGAGTATTTGATATTTTTAAAATAGCATGTGGATATCTATTTTTAAGTTCATACATTAAATTACTATTATCAATGCGAAGCATATAGTGCTTAGGATTTATCACTAATGCATACTTTTCTTTTAAAGAAAACTTAGATGGATAAACAATTGGTTCAAAAAATTTAAATTTTAGCTTCTCTATAAAAGATGTACTGTTTTCAAAGAGATAAAAAAGAAAATATTTTCTCCAATACTTAAGTAAGCTTTGATTATTTAGCGATCCTTTCAGAGCAACCCGACATGAAAAAAAATAAATCGCCCTATAAGGCATCTCGCCTAATTTTTTTTGCATGACATAGCAAGCTGGCTCCATAGATAAGTGCCCTATGCCACGTATAGATTCCATTTCAATAAATCGCACTTTAAAGGCTAAACATAGCTTCGATATGATTAGATAATGAAGTTTCAAAAAGTTTCTTTTCAGATTTACTTTTAATTTTTTGATCTTTTTCTTCACTAATTTTTTCTACTGCTTAGATTAAGTTGTGATTTAGAATGAGTTTTTTGATACCACTCAACTGTCATTTCAATACCTTTTTCCAGAGTAGAATATTCTAAATCAGGCATTAAAGTTTCAAGTTTTTCTATGACTAAACATTTAGATTTTGAACCCACATATTTTGAAGTGTCATATTGTACTAGATGGGGATCATATCCAACATATTTACAAATCACATCTGCAAAATGACGAATGGTATGTTCTTGACCAGCTCCAATATTGACTAGCATGTTTTCTTGAGTATCAACAAGGTGCATCATGACTTTAATGAAATCTTCTATGAGAACGAGCTCTCTTTTTTGATTACCATCTCCCCACAAAACAGCAGGTTCACCACCATTTTTGGCGTTGATGATTTTACGCATTAAATCAAAAATGAAATGAAGTTGCCGCTCATCATTATGATATCCTGGCCCATATAAAGTACTTGGGATTAAGCAGAGATATTTCATTCCAAATTGCTTATTAAGAGATACCAGCCCTGAATAAAGCATCCTTTTAGTCATCGCATATGCAAATAGGCTATCGTGAGGAAGACCTAGTAAAAAATTTTCTTCTTTTAATACAGCCCCGTCTTCATAAGCACAACTTGTTCCCATTGTAATCATTTTAGCTTGTCGTTGCTGCTCATACCACCAAGAGAGCATATTAGTATTTATTTTTTGATTTACAATCCAAAGCTCACCTTGATGGCGCATAGGGTAGTCGCCTGCTTGAATAGAAACAGCTAGATGATAAATTTGGTCAAATTTGATTCCATTGAACTGATTTAAACTTGTCTCTTTTGTTAAATCACAATCTTTAGAACCGACAGCAGTAACTTGATATCCCCGTTTTTTTAGAGTATCTACCACAAATCGACCTAAAAACCCAGTAGCTCCAGTAACTAAGACTTTCATTTATCCCCCATCTGTTCTTTAGATTTATTTGTAGAGTTTATAACAGCTATCTTATTAATCATAAAAGCGTTTTTCAAATGCTTACTGCCAAATTCAGCCTCGAAGAGGCTTCTTTAGATAAGTAGTCACCAATCGATAGACAGCTTGTAGCTGCAGGTGATGGAGCATTTAAAACATTTAATACCCGATTAGATCCTTGAATAAAAAAATCATCAAAAACTTGCCCATTTGGTAAAACCATTTGAGCCCTTAC
>CAZJSX010000226.1:0-3053 GCA_964548845.1 uncultured bacterium
CACAACCATCTGCTAAAGTTAAAATCCATCCATCTTTAAAGAGGCGTACTTCATAGCGATCTGCAATTGGAAGATAGGGGATTGTGTCGGGATAAGTAGAGGTGCAGCTGGCATGAATTTGAGGATGCGATTGACTATTTTCAAATTTTAATTGAAGAGTTTCTAAAGAGAGATTAGGTCCATTACAAGCGCCAAGTGGGATACGGTAAACGATAATGGTGTGGTCAGATAGTCCAGACGGGCTGGTTGCAACAACTGGCGGATGAGCGTTAGCTTGTTGTGATTGGATATCCGTATTTGAAATTAGCGAAACACTATCAATAGAGGGCGTTAATCTTAAGGAATTAACATTAAAATTGGGACTGCGAGAGATATACGGATCAGAAAAATTCAGGTGTTTTATAGGAAACATCTTTTAGAAGACTCATTTCTTATTAACCGCAATCATATTCTAAAGCTTTAGTTTCTTTCAAGAAATTGTTCTTGTCGAAATCTTGACAAGAGGATAAAAGAATTTTTGAGTGTTTAAGGAGAGTGAGATGGGTTATTTTGGTCGATTGGGGATTATTTTTATGGTTACCCTTCTGGCAGACCGAATTTCGCCAGGTATTCTTGTCGAGCAAGAGTGGTATGAGTTTTTTTGGGCCTTTATTGTAGGGGGAGCTAATGCTTTTATCCGCACGCTCATCGAAGCAGAGAACTGGCCTCTTTCTTGGACTCTTCTTCTTGTTCTTGCTTTTATCCTTAATCTATTACTTTATATTTTAGTATTAGCAGGAGCTCTCTCTTGGCTCGGCATAGAGGCAAGCTCTTTTGGTAGTGCTTTATTAGCAGCCATTGTCTTGACCGCGGGGTCGGCAGTAGCCAGCCATTTTAATGGATTTAAAGCAAAATTAGACTAATGCTTACTTTGTTGCTCACAAACGCCCTTTGTGATAAAATCTGCCCTAAAAAATATTTTTAATTTTATGATTAACAGCATGACGGCTTTTAGCCGTTCTACGGTTCAGTTACCTGAGGGGCATTTAACAATCGAGATTCGATCTGTTAATCGCAAGCACTTAGAGATTAACACTTCATTGCCCAAAGAGTTTCTTTATTTAGATTCTGCTATCCGCAAAAGGGCACAAGAGTATATCTCTAGGGGTAAGATAGATATTTTCGTTACCTTTTCTGCAAGCGAACAAGCTGGCTTTTTATCACTAACTCCAAACGTAGCTTTGGCTAAAGAGCTTAAAAGATGTTGGGATATACTTTCTCATCAACTTTCAGTTGATTTATCAACAGAGGGCTTTGAAAGACAATTAGTCAAAGAGAGTGGACTATTTCAAACAGAAATACTCGATCGTTTTTTAGAAAAAATGCAAAATGATGTGGATTTATTGCTTATCGAAGTTTTGGGTCATCTTTCTCTTATGAAAAGGCAAGAAGGACAGTTCTTAAAAAAAGATATGCAAAATCGCTTGCAGACTTTGTCGCACTTGCTTCAAGAAATTAAAAGTCGATCCGAAGGTAAAATTAAAGAGCACTATGTCAAATTAAAAGTTCGAGTTGAAGAGTTGCTGGCGCAGACTATTGAATTGGATGAAAGGATTTTAAAAGAGGTTGCTCTAATTGCAGATAAGGGGGATATTTCTGAAGAAATGACTCGTATTGAATCCCATGTACAACTTTTTTTGCAGAAGTTAAACAAAGAGGCAAAAGAGGGTGTGGGAAAAACACTAGATTTTATCTCGCAAGAACTCAGTCGCGAATGGAATACTTTAGGAGCTAAATGCTCTGATGTGGAAATGATTCATTTGACGATACAAGCTAAAAGTGAATGTGAAAAAATAAGAGAGCAGATTCAAAATATTGAGTAATATGAAAAAAGGAAAAGCTTTTATTTTAAGTGCCCCAGCAGGAACTGGGAAATCAACCTTAGTGGATCGATTAACGCAAGATTGTCCTCAAGTTGTTCGCAGCATTTCTTATACGACGCGCAAGCCTAGAGGAAATGAAAAAGAAGGGGAGCACTATCATTTCATCAGTTTTCAACATTTTGAGAAGAAACTCAGTAATGGAGATTTCATCGAATACGCACAGGTATTTGATAACTACTATGGAACAGATCAAAAAGATTGTGAAAGGCTTTTAAATTTAGGCTATGATGTTATTTTGGTTATCGACACACAAGGTGCAATCAGTCTGAAGAATCGGTTTGATGCAGTCTATATTTTTATGACACCGCCCTCTATTGAAGAGCTTAGTAAAAGGTTGAAATCCAGGCAAACAGATGCAGAAGACGAAATTGAAAAACGTTTAAATTGGGCTCACAAAGAGCTAGAGCAACTCAAGCACTATCACTATCACATCGTCAATCAAGATATTGATAAAAGCTATGATGTTTTAAAAAGTATTATTTTAGCAGAAAGACATAAAATTAAATAAAATCAAGGAGATACACATGGTCAATACCCCAAATCTAACTAACGAAAAGTTATCAAAGCTTTTTGACAATCCTTTCGAGTTAGTCAATCATGCTATTAAGCTTGCAAGATCAGTGATTACTTCTGGACACGGAATTGGAGAAGGTGCAGACCGTAATTCAGCGACTCAAATTTTGAAGCAAATTTTGAGAGACAAGCAAGCTGAAAAGCAAAGCCAAGATCTTTTAGAGCAAGAAAAACAACAAGAAGAATAGATCGCCTTATTTGATGAATATGAAAAGAAAAATTCTGATTACGTCAGCTCTTTTGTATGCTAATGGCTCTTTGCATTTTGGTCATTTAGCAGGTGCTTATCTTCCCGCTGATTGTTATGCAAGGTTTATGCGGTTTGATGGCAACGACGTTCTCTTTTTATCGGGCTCAGATGAATATGGCGCAGCTATTACAATGAGTGCCGAGAAAGAAAAAAGATCACCCAAAGAGCATGTTGATTTTTACTATAAACAGGCTTTAAAGGCCTTTGAGCAGTTTAACTTTTCTTTTGATCATTATTCGCGTACCACTTGGCCAAAACATCAAGAAACAGTGATTCAGTTTTTTGAAGATATGTTAAAGCAGGGCTAT
>CAZJSX010000227.1:0-3049 GCA_964548845.1 uncultured bacterium
AGCATCACTCGCCGTTTCATCCCGCCAGATAGCTCTTTAAATCTTTTATGTTGATGTTGTTTAAGATTAAGTAGGTCAACAAGATCATCAATAATTTTAATTCTTTTAGATCTTGGGATGCTGTAGTAGCCGCCACAGAAATTTAAAATTTGTCGAAGAGATAGGTACATGTCGACATTATAATCTTGAGGCGATAGGCCAATTAATTTTTTGGCTTCTACCGGACTTTTAATAACATCATACCCATAAACAGAAATTTGCCCTTCATGAAATTGGTTGATGCCACAAATACAATTAATAGTTGTACTTTTACCAGCTCCATTGGGACCGAGTAGGCCAAAGAGTTCACCTTTTTTTACAGATAAGGTTAAGTTGTCAACGGCTTTACTTTTTCCAAAAGATTTAGACAAATTAATAATCTCTAATGCATTTGTCATTTAAGTGAGATCTCTTTTAAGTTCTTGAAGTTTCATTAATGCTTCAATTGGTGTGATTTGATTTAAGTCTATATTTTGAAGGGCTTTGACAATCGGGCTTACGTCAGCTTCTGGTTCAGGCATAAAAATAAGCTGGTCTGCATTTTTTTTCTTAATCACTTTTGATTTTTTCTGATCTTCAAGTTCATTTAAAATTTGCTTGGCATTGGCAATTAATTTAGCGGGTAATCCTGCAAGTTCTGCAACATGAATACCGTAACTTTTATCGGTGCATCCTGGAATAATTTTATAGAGAAAAGTAATTTTCCCTTTTTCCTCGTGAACAGCAACGGTGTAGTTTTTTGCTTTAGCGTGCTTTTCAGCGAGCTTGGTTAGCTCTGAATAGTGAGTTGCAAAAAGAGTTTTAGCTTTGGTCTCTAGTAAGTATTCCGCAGTAGATCTGGCAATAGCAATGCCATCGTAGGTACTTGTTCCTCTGCCGATCTCATCTAAAATAATGAGCGATTTATCTGATAGATTATTTAAAATGTTGGCAGTTTCTACCATCTCTACCATAAAAGTAGATTGCCCTTTTGCTAAATCATCAGAGGCGCCGATGCGTGAGAATATTTTTTCGACGATCCCTAAATGGGCACTTTGGGCAGGGATATAAGAGCCAATTTGAGCCATGATCACAAGTAGCGCCACCTGCCTAATATAGGTGGATTTGCCTGCCATGTTGGGCCCTGTGATAATGGCTAACTGTTGATCTTGGTCATCTAAAAAAGTGTCGTTGGGAATAAAATGACAAAGGCGATCTAGAGTGGGGTGCCGACCTTGATGAATTTTTAAAACAGAGCTATTGTCAATTAAAGGTTTGATGTAGTGATTGCGATTAGCAACAATAGTTAAAGCTACAATACAATCTAGATGTGCAAGAACTGCAGCGCTGTTTAAGATTTGGTCTTGGAAAATCAAGAGTTGTTCTTTGAGCTTTTCAAAGAGTTGATTTTCTAAAATAGAGATTTGCTCTTCAGCATTTAAAATTTTACTCTCATACTCTTTGAGTTCATCAGAGATGTAGCGCTCACCATTAGCTAGGGTTTGACGTCTATGAAAGCTTTGTGGCATTTGCCCAATTTGCCCTTTACTAATTTCAATATAATAGCCAAAGACTCGGTTATATCCCACTTTCAATGTTTTGATTTGTGTTTGCTCGCGAAGGGTGGTTTGATATTTAGCAAGCCAATCTTTAGTCGAATGATTGAGTGATAAATACTCATCTAAATTCTCATTATACCCTTTTTTAAAAGTGGTTCCATCGCCAAGCTTTGCAGGAGGTTCTTCTTCTAGCGCTTTTTCAATTAGCTGAACAACTTCATCCAAATTCAACAATTGAGAGAAAAAATTTTGATTTAAAGATCCCTTTAAAGAAGAAATCTCTTTTTTAATTAGCGGGATCATTTTAAGAGAATTTTTTAAAGCGATCAAGTCTTTGGCGCTAGCATAGTTTGTAGCAATTTTCATCATCAAGCGCTCGATATCAGCAATGAGTTTTAAATGCTCTTGAGTTCTGCTTAAAATATAAGGGTGCTTTAGAAAATCTTCGATAGCATCTTGACGTTTTAAGATTTCATCTAAAGAAAGAAGGGGTTTTTGTACCCATTCTCGAAGAAGTCTTGCTCCCATTGGAGTTTGAGTTTGATCTAGAAAATAGATCAGAGTGTTTTCTTTATTTTGTTTATGGATCGGCTCTAAAATTTCTAGATGATTTAAAGTGATGTGATCTAAAAGCAAATAATTTTGTTGCTCCATCTTTTTAATAGAGCGAATCGAGTCCATTTTCAAACATAAATGATCATTCAAATATAAAAGAAGGCTTCCCGCGCTGTTGATGGCAGCCATCATCCCTTTTAAACCAAAGCCATCTAAAGAATGCACTTTAAAATGTTTGTTTAAAAAGTCCATGGCAAGTGGTGTATCGAAATGCCAATTTTCTAAGATAGTTGTTGTAAAAGCAAAGCTTTGAGTTAGCTCATCAAAAAATAAGGAGTGGTGTTCTTTAAATTTTTTGGAGGCGACAATCTCTGTCGGCTTAATCTTATAAATCTCTTCAGCGAGCTCTTTTTTTGAAGAGCACTCAAGCACTCTAAAGTCCGCTGTTGTGATATCCAATAGGGCTAGACCATATTGCTGGCCGATTTGACAGAGTGCGACAATATAGTTGTGTGTTTGTGCATTTAAAAGATTTGAGTGAATTAGCGTTCCTGGAGTGATGATGCGCACCACTTCTCTTTTAACCAATCCCTTGGCTTTTTTAGGATCTTCAGTTTGCTCAGCCACTGCAACTTTATAACCTTTGGCAAGCAATCGATCGATATAGTTTTGAAAAGCGTGATAGGGGATTCCACTCATGGGAATATCTTGCCTTTTCGTTAGCGTGAGATCTAAGGCTTTGGCTAGTTTTTCAGCATCATCATAGAAAGCTTCATAGAAATCGCCCATTCTAAATAGTAAAAGGGCACCGCCTGCTTTCGTGCGGCATTCATGCCATTGGTTCATCATGGGGGTTGCTGTTTGAAGATCAAAAGTAGTCATGGCTTCATATTTTGGTTATCCGACACATTTTGCAA
>CAZJSX010000228.1:0-3045 GCA_964548845.1 uncultured bacterium
GGGATTTCAAAATATCTCTCATCAAGTTCCCATGTTGTCTCTTCCCAATACATACAATGATGAAGAGATCACAGATTTTATCAAAAGAGTACATAAGCATACTGAAAACTCACACATCGATTTTTGCTTAGAACTTAAAATGGATGGAACTGCTGTTACAGTTGTTTATAAGAAAGGGATTTTTGCTTATGCGGCGACTCGCGGTAATGGATTAGTTGGCGATGATGTGTCGCAAAATATCAAAACGATTGTAGGATTGCCGTTAAAACTAGCAATCGACAATCCTCCTGAAATTTTAGAAGTACGCGGAGAAGTTTTTTTAGAACTAGAGCAATTTCATCAACTCAATAAACAGCGCGATGAAGATGGGGAGCCTATTTGGGCAAACCCTCGAAATGCAGCTGCAGGCTCGTTAAAACTTTTAGATTCTAAAGAAGCGGCAAGACGAGGCTTAAAAATTGTATTCTATGCAATTGCTAAAGGGCCAATGGATGAAATTAAGACACAGTTTGAAGTGCATCAATACCTTAAAAAATTAGGTCTGCCGACTCTTCATGAAGTTGCGGTTGCAGATGACTTAAAAAAAATATGGTCATTTAAAGATCGCATTAGCGAAAAAAGAAAAACACTCCCTTTTGAAATAGATGGAATTGTGATTAAAGTTAACAACTTGAAATTGCAAGAAGATATGGGAGCTACATCTAAAATTCCAAGATGGGCTGTCGCCTATAAATTTGCTCCAGAGCAAGCGATCACTAAATTAAATGATATTGTGGTGCAAGTTGGTCGAACTGGTGTTTTAACGCCGGTTGCTATTTTAGAGCCTGTTCAACTCGCTGGTAGTTTGATATCTCGGGTAACTTTGCATAATCGCGACGAAATTATGCGCAAAGATATTCGCATTCACGACACAATTGTCATTGAAAAGGGGGGAGATGTCATTCCCAAAGTCGTGCAGGTGATTTTAAAAGATCGATCAGAGTCTGCCTCTATTTGGCAAATGCCCGGTGAGTGCCCAAGTTGCAGTAGTAAGGTCGTTCAGCTAGAAAATGAAGTGGCCTATCGCTGCTTAAACAAATACTGTCCAGAGCGCATCTATCGCCATTTAGTTTACTTTGCAAGTAAAGCTGCCATGGATATTGAAAATCTCGGCGTTAAAGTGATGCAGCAGTTAATTGACAGAAGATATATTGCTAAACCCTCAGACATATACCGCCTAACGCTTGAGCAATTGTTAACGCTCGATGGTTTTAAAGCTAAATCCTCAAAAAACATTTTAGATAGCATTGAAAAATCAAAATCAGTCATGCTCGCTCGCTTTATTATGGCGCTAGATATTCGCTATGTAGGAAAAACAACAGCAGAAGATTTAGCCTTTTATGTTGAAGACATCCATCAGCTTGCCAAGCTTACAATTGAACAACTTTTGGAAATTGAGGGGATTGGTTTAACAGTAGCCACCTCTATTTATGAATATTTCCAAGATCAGTCCAATCTTGAAGAAATAGAAGCGATGCTAAAGCTTGGGGTGAGTCCACAAAAGCCGAAAAGGATATCGGGGCATCAGTTTCTAGGTAAGACTTTTGTGCTAACAGGAACGCTTTTAAAATATTCTCGCGAAGAGGCTACTGCCTTAATTATTGAAAGAGGTGGTAAGATTAGTAGCAGCGTGAGTAAAAAGACCGACTTTCTCTTGCTTGGTGCGAACCCAGGCTCTAAATATGACAAAGCTCAAAAACTCAAAGTCCCTATTCTCTCAGAAGATGATTTTTCAAAACTTGTTTAAAATTAGATATTTAAAAATAAATTAGCCACAAAATAGAACTTTGTTTAAACAAGCGATTAGGCGGTCTTACCATTAGAACAAACATGCAAAAGCTTCATCATAAACCTAAAAATAAAGGGTTTACCAATCCCCACGCTCGTCGTCGCAATCGCAGTTTCATCAGCTGGATCGGTTATTGCTTAGGCTTTTATAAAGATGATCAGTTGTTCTCAAGAATCCCACATAATTTTAGCTATCCCCAAAAAGAGGGTAAAATTGAAAAGTCTTCTCCAAAAATCACTTGGGTGAATCATTCCACATTTTTAGTTGAAATTGCCAATGTCACTATCTTGACAGATCCGATTTGGAGCGACCGTTGTTCTCCAATCCCATTTTTAGGACCTAAAAGAAATCATCCACCGGGAGTTAAGCTAAATCAAATCAAACATGTTGATATTGTTTTAATTAGTCACAATCATTACGACCATTTAGATAAAGCCACTGTAAAAGAGTTCCATCAAAAATTTCCTAGTATCCTTTGGATAATCCCTAAGGGTCTTGCTAAGTGGTTTAAAAAGTTACATATTTTAAATGTGCAAGAGTTTGATTGGTGGGATGAAGTTAACATTAACGATCAAATCACAATCACTGCAGTGCCCACTCAACATTTTTCCGGTAGACACTTTTTTAATTTCAATAAAACGATTTGGAATGGTTATGTCGTTCAATTTCACAAATTAAATAAAACGTTCTATTTTGTTGGAGACACGGGTTATAACGAAGTTCACTTTAATGAAATAGGGGATAAGTTTAAGCAAATTGATTTAAGCATTATTCCAATCGGAAGCTACAGCCCGCAAGAATTTATGCAGCCGATTCATGTGTCACCAAAAGAGGCAGTCGATATTCATAGAGATGTCGGATCCAAATTAAGCGTTGGCTCACATTACTACACTTTTTCACTATCTAAAGAAAAAATAGGGCAACCTCCATTCGATCTGTATTGCGCTATGGAAGAAGCAGAGCTCGATCATCATACCTTTAGAGCGTTAGAGCCTGGTCAGACCATTAATTGGTAATGATTCTCAATATATTTAGAGAAAGTATTTCAAGCATAGTTTGAAGTTAATTTGCTATCTCTAGTATACAAACTTTGTATTCAAAAACGGGATATAGCTATTTTAAAACTTCTCTATTTCAATTTACGGCATACCCTTTTGCAAATCTGCCAGCAGCTGATTATTCTTCCTATTTATCGAAAATACCCACTATGTAATGTG
>CAZJSX010000229.1:0-3038 GCA_964548845.1 uncultured bacterium
GGTGGCTATGTGTACATGGGGACATATGAAAATCCGGCCCCTGCAAGAACTTATAATGCTGATAAACTGTTTCGTATTTCACAAGCAGCATACTTGTTGGCTGGCCAGTTAGTGACTTGCTCACTTTCAATAGCTTCAGGTCCAGCAAATACAGTGAGTTTTTACGGCGTTCCAAATAGTCGGATTTGGTCGGGCTTTTCCGGATATTTGATTGCGTAAGCGATAACACATTTTTTTTATTGAACACACCTTCAAGACGATAATAGACAATCCATAGTTACATAAATTGCTGCACGATTGTCTTTATTGTGAGCGACATAAATGATTTTAGCTTGTAGTAAAAACAGCTCTATAATCCAACTACTCTCTCAAATTTTCTAGGTTTAGTTTTTTTTGCTTTGTGCTAAGATATTTCACCTTTTGTTAATTTTGTGAGAACATACGATGCTTCGATCAATGCGTTTGGATGATCCTATTGCCCATCAACACTTCAGTCAGTTTAATCAAGCAGCTCTTATTTTTAATGAGCAATTACAACAGCAGCGAGATAATCAGGCAGAAAGGGTGAGGGCCGATTTAGCTGCTGACACTTTCTTTCTTGGGCAACTCAGAGATAGGAGGATCAACGCGCATAATGCTGAATACCATCTTTCTACTAGCTCATTGATAGGAGCAACTCCAGGCACTTACCTTACAGAAATGCAAACTTTAATATGCGTCCCCAGACAAGATCTTCTCTTTCTATCTAGATTTTCTGTTGTTGCCATTTACCCCGGACACAAATCTTCTTTGAGTACAGCAACTATTCGTGATTTTTTTACCCCTCGAATCACAAACCCAATCAAAGTTCTAGAACTTACAAAGCAGCACCCCTTGGCTTTATTGAAAACAACTTATCCCGATGTGGATTATGTTACAGGTTTTAAAAAGCCTTCGCATTTTTTTACTGTTGTTCCTGAATGCGTCACCTATCTTCCTGAACTAACAGCAGTCTATCAAAAAGAGACTTCATTTCAAGGTATAGACTGTTTTGAAACATCACATCGATTGTGCTTTTATGAAACCTATGAACTCCCCTTGTTTGCAGAATAAAGTAAAATTTGGGCACATAGAGTTTCAATCGCTAAAATTAAGCTCATTTACTATAATTGAATGCCTAAGTTTACATCTTTAACAAGAGAGTTTGAAAATGACAACACAAGCATCACCTACTAGAGACTCTTTCGTAACTAGCTATAATCCCAGTCATGACGTTACGGAATATAATCGCGCTATTTCACTTTTTAATCAGGCTCTGCAAGAAGAAGAGCAAACTCTCGCGCCTCTTATGGGCTATTTGCGCGATCCTGAAACTATCTCTAATCTTCAAAAAAGATCAAAAATTGTAAAAGAGCATCAAGATCTACCCCCCTCTTACTTGCCATCTTCACCGAAAATAATCACTCCTAGCCAACGCTTAACAGATGCTCATTTAGTGTTTTTTAGAGCAGATCCTTTTGACACAGAAAGCAGCCTCAATTCTACTGTTCGGCCCATGATTTGTATTTTTCCAGGCAATCCTGCACTTGTTACGTGTGATAAAGTTCAACAATTTTTTTGCTCAGATGTTTTTAACTACAGAGCAGCTATTTCAACTTGGTCATCTAATCACCCCTTAGCCCAACTAAAACAAAACCAAGATTTGGCTATAAACTTGACAACAGGTTTTAGTATGCCCGACCATTTTTTTGTAGTGCATCCTTATGACTTAAACGTAACTCTTAATAGAAGAGACGATCTTTATCTAAGCGACTTTTCTAATGGCAATCGAGCTCAGTTTTATCAAAAACATGAACTCCCCTTGTTTGCAGAATAAAGTAACAAATCAGCATATCGAGTTTAAATCGCTAAAATTAAGCTTATTTAATATAATCAAAATCTAAGTTAGCACCTTTCACAAAAGGATTTGAAAATGGCTATACCCTCACCAGCCCTTCTTTCAACATTCAATCAAGCAGCGCAAAACTTCTTCGACGATGAAATATTAAAACAAGAACAAGACATCATATCGCAACGATTTAAAGAGTGGTCTCAAAATCGACAAGCTCTTACAAACTTGCAAGAAAGACTAAATGCTCTAGAACAAATAACAAATCCAATAGACTTACAGCCACAAGGAATTCCAACTCCTAGTTGCATGCTTACTGATATTCAAGTTGTTGTATGCCAGCCTAGTGAAAATGATGCTTTGTGGCATTTACCTCAAGCATTTCCTATGATTGTGATTAGCCTTGGAAATCCACCTAATCCAACTATTACCTATGAAAGAGTAGATCAATTTTTTCAATCTCATGCCTCAACTGTTAGACATGGCACGCAAACGATATTGCATTCTGACCATGTCATTCATCATTTAACTTCAGATCCGATGCGAAATTTTGCAATGGGCTTCAAACCCTCCAGATCTATTTTTTTCGCTCCTTATGATGTAAGCCATTTCCCAGATGAAGCTACTGCTTATAAAACCTCATGGGATGGAGTACCACTTTTTGGAACAAGTCATCGATATACTTTTTATCATACGTATGAGCGCGACTGTCTATTAGAAAAAAATGAAGATTCTATTGTCAGAGACTTAGGCGCTGAAAGATAAAATTCATCATCTTTTGATCAATCATAGCATTCTTTTAATTACTGATTATTAGAGATCTCATTGCAAAAAATAAACCGTTAAAACTAAACTCTTTTGCTCATTTGTTTTTTTTAAGAGGAAATCGAAATGTCATCAATTCCAGTTATTCCTATTGCCTGTACAGAGCCTAAGTATTTTAACAAATTTATCCATGCGGCAATTCAGTTTGATCAAAAATTATTACCGGTTGAACGAGAAAACTACCTAAGCAAATATAATAATAACTCCTATTTTTTTAGTCTGATGCGCGCTACGTCTCTAAAAGCAGCTCGATGCTCTTCTTTACGTCGATTTCAACAAATCCACTCTTTAGATAGCTGGCCACCAAAATATCGCGCTCATTCTGCTTTCTCCCATTATTCGCCAC
>CAZJSX010000230.1:0-3003 GCA_964548845.1 uncultured bacterium
GTTTGGGAATGCTTAAAAGAAAATGACCCTGATGGTGTGATTGAAATTCTAGAAGCTCATATCAGTGCGAAGAATAAAAGTCAGCTTGCTAAAGAATATGATTTACCCAGAACGACGTTATATCATGCTTTTAAAAGTAAAAATCCAACTCTTCATACCCTTGCTAAACTTGTGCATGCAACTATTTAAAAAATAATGTCATGAAAAAGACTAAGAAATATCAAGATTGTCATTTTGAAAAACTCAAAAATCGCGATGAAGCTGTTGCATATTTAAATGCTGCTTTAGAAGAGTCACTTAAAGGTGATAAAAATCTCAGTATTTTTTTCTTATAGCACTAAGGAACGTTGTTGAAGCTCAAATTAGAAATTTAACACAAATGATTTTTTTTTAAAAAGTATACAAGCTATTCATAAAACTACTAACCCTCGTCGGGATAAATGACTGAAATTTCTTCAATGCCTTAATCTTTATCAAGTGTTATTAGTATAGCATCTTCTAAATATGCTACACAGGCATAAATTAAATCCATACCGCGCAAAGTTTGAAATTTTTCATGAAGTTGATTGCTAGCGCATTTTTTTACAAATTTATGAGTTATATTATAAACTCTGTTTTTACCGCCTAGAACATATAATTCTCTAGAAGCTTTCACTCCTTTATTACGAATTTTTGCTGATTGTACAGCTTGATATTCCATCGATGCAATCGTAGGAAAAATATGGGTAGCGTCTGGATGATTTTTAAAAAAGCTATAGCAAGATGTATGTTTAGTTTCATCAGAATTTGTCATTGCGACTAAAGCTGAATTGTCCCATACGTATTTTTCTATTATTTTACTCTTATCCATGTTTTGTTTTTTTTATCCCACATAACTTCAATAAAAGATTTAAATCTTGTGGCATCAAAGATGTCGTAATGTGATCGGTTTGCAACGCTCAGCCAAGCTTTCTATGAAAATACCCCTCATGTTTCGGGATTCATGTAGCTTTTTTTTTCGTCTAAAATTCCTATTGCATCGCCCATTAATACCATGTTTGCTTCTTTATTCAGCTTCAAAAGCATTTAAAAAATATGTTCTCAAAATACATGATAGGGGATGGTTAGGCAATGTTTTTCTACAATTCAATTTGAGATAGTTTTGGCGAACAAGCGTATGACAAGCCTTTCTTTTAATTTTCCATAGAAAATATAAAGAAAGGTTTGCAAAAGACTCTTTAAAAAGGAATTTTTTCATTGAAATTCATTTTTTCAATTGATTCCCTATAACGGGTAAGATGTTCTGTAAATTTTTTTACAAATTTTTGTAAATGCTCTACAAAGCGCAGCCTAGTAGATAAGTCTGTTTCGATCAAAGGCTTTTTAAATTCAATTTGGTTGACCAAAGGAGACCTGGACTCTTGGCAATCTCCTTCGATGTCTGCAACGGTAAATTCTTGCCTATGAGAAATTAGAAATAATCGAAAACGGTTCGATTTTTCATCTTCTTCCCATGAAAGACTCCATTCCAAATAGCTATTATAGCCAACATAACACCAAGGACCTACATTTTCTTCATGATTTCCATTTGTTTCATGCATGTTAGGGACTGATTCTTTGTGAACAGCATAACTAAATGAGAAGTGAGCCTTGTTTTCTCCCATACTCTTCTCAAAATTTCGTATTATAGCAGATGCGTTATCCATCGCCTGAAAAAGAGATTGAGATTCACCAACAAGCTCTTTAATAGCCAAATTTAATTGATGGGTATCTAGAATTGATTGTTTTGATAATGACATAAAAAATTTCCTACAATAAAGTTTAAAAAATAACTCGAAGAACTCAATCTTCTAAATTGTCTCAATCAAGAGTTAGGTGTCCATTCAAGGACAAAACGCCAGCATAACTAGGTGTGTATATTTTTATATAAAAATAATTTATTACTATCTATATAAAATACTATTATTATATTTCAGCTTAATTAATTACAATAGCTAAAATTTAATTTATATTAAATGACGGATAGAGGTTCTTGTTTTATATGATGTAAATCCACCAATTGCTCTCACTAAGATACGATTGTGCGGATCAACATATATAATGAGGTAGAGCTCATGCCCTTCCATCTCTGGCCATAATGGCACAGCCTCGGGAGTCAGATGGCCAGTTTCATCCAAACAGGCATCAACTACGCAATAGCCTTCGATAAGCAACGTTTTTTCGATAGCAGGAATTGTCTTCGCCCAAACCTGTATATTTCCAACTCCTAATAATTTTGAGTCTTCATCAGGCCATTTCGGGTATAGTTTTCCTTTTACACATGTTCCTTCGGGGCCACCATATGAAAGACGTGGAGGGCATTGTGCGTAGTGTGCTATTAATCTTGTAATTTGTTCCATCTATACCTCATGAAATATATTATATAAATTTTTATACAGGAAACCCTCTAACACTATCATAAAAAAATAATAGCCTGCTGAAAACAGCTCAAGTGGATTAAATCGTTATTTTCCATAAATGATTTTCGCGCGGTTTAAAACATCTTCTCGAAAATAGATACTTAAATCATTTGGTGTTCTTAAATCCACTTGGTATCCGATCATTTCGCTCAATTCAGACTCCATACTTACTAGGCTGAAGAGATGAGGGATATGCTTTTTTTCAAATTTTACGAGAATATCAACATCACTTTTTTCAGAAAAATTCGAAGTTAAAACTGAGCCAAAAAGGGCAAAATAGATAATATAATGCTTCTTACAAAAGCTTTCAATTTTGCTTTGATGTAGTTTGATGGGAAGTTTACTCATTTTAGAAAGTCTTGTGTTTCTCAAAATCATATCAAAATTAATTAGAAAAGAAAACATGAAAAAGCACTTCTTGAGGACAAGAAGCTTTTGGCAGATAAGGCAAGATTACAATTGGATAAAATAGCCTCTCCGCTGGAGAGGCTAGAAACTCCGGATGCTGGATTCGAACCAGCGACCAATTGATTAACAGTCAACTGCTCTACCACTGAGCTAACCC
>CAZJSX010000231.1:0-2978 GCA_964548845.1 uncultured bacterium
GGTTGACTTGATTCAAGCTTTGAGTCAAGTTCCCAATTTTGTATCCTTGCTCGTCATTTTCATTAGCTATCTGATGATAGCTGGAATTGCAAATAGTAAGCAGGGCTTCCAGTTCTGATTTCTCTTGCTGTATTCCTTTCAATTCCATAGTAAGATTACCATTGGCATAACTTTGAGCTAAATTGGTAGCCAGTGTACTATTATAAGCCTCTATACAGCCGTCTCTTTCTTGAAGAGCAACGCGATGGTCAGTAGTTAATCTTTCAACTTCTAGTTGAAGTTGGTTTATTTTCAACTGAGCTTGGTTTAAATTAGATTCACATTCTTCTTTTTCACGTTTAAATGTGTCTCTTGCAAGGGCTGCATGAGCCATAAGCACTTTAGCTTCTTGTGTATTACTTCTCTCTTCTTGTACTGATTTGAGGTATGTTTGTTCTATTTGCTGAAGGTTAGTTTCTTGTTCTTTTACGCTTCTTTGGCACAAACTAAGAGTTTGATTTAATGAGCCAACTAGAGTTGAGTTTCCTAAGATTTGTGATTGTAAACCTTGGATGACTAAAGTGGCATCGTTAAATTGTTCTTCAAATCCTGTTAATTTTGCTAAACTTGTTTCGCTTTCATCGAGTTCATGTTCCAATGTAGCAAGACTAAATTTGCATATACCAAGATCATGTTCAGTTTTGGTAAAATCATGTTGACAATTCTGCAAAATGCCTTGCGTTTCACTGTTGTAGGAGTAAAGAGCAAAAGCTGCTATAGCATACAAGCAACCTTTTGCAATGTGTTGAAATCTTTGCGCAAGTGAATCAGAACTATCTATTTTTTTTACAGTTGGTTGCTTTGGAGACTCAAAAAATTTAGAGCCCATAACTCCTTTTGTAAAATCAACTAAAGATTGACCAACTAAAACTAGAGAGAGCGCTCTGGCTCCGAAATTTACAGCATTAAAATTATTTGAAGTTGAAGTCATCGTAACACCTATTTTTTTAAAGGAGGTATTAGATCAAATTGTTATATTATAATAAAGAAAGATCTCTAAGATTTTACGATCAGAGCTCTTAAGATTCGATGTTGATCACACTAAAATCGAGTAGCGAGTTGAAGAGGTTTTGAATCTGCGATAAAAGAGCTAGCCTATTGATACGCAAGTCTTCATCGTCAGTTAGAATTTTAACTTTTTCAAAAAGTTGTGAAAGTAGCGGTTGGAAAGTAGCTAAAAGCTCGAATGCTTTTAAGTATTCTTTTGCCTCTTTGTAGCGTTCTAAATCAGATCGAACTTGAAGAAGGTGGCTATAGAGTTTTTTCTCTTCAGGGGTCTCAAAAAGTTTAGGTTGAACTTCTTTTAAAATTTGAGTGTGCAATTGCCCTTTAGCCCGTTTGAAAACTTCAAATAAGGGCTTGAAAAGAGGTCGTTTTTTAAATTGATTTAAGGCTAATGCTTTTAAATAAATATCATAGACATCGTAGTGATTATCGATGATTACTGCTGTGACTTCATCGGACTTTAATTGATATTGAGTGAGAACTGTTTTAAGCCTAGAGTCTAAAAATGGCAATAGCATTTCAATCGTTTTTAAATTGCCCTTATAATCAAAATGCTTAAGACAACTTTCAAAAGCCACTCGTAGTGGAAGATGAATCTTGTGCTCAATTAAAATGCGGATAATGCCTAGCATTTGACGGCGCAGGGCAAATGGGTCTGATGATGAAGAGGGGATTTTAGAGGTTAAAAAGCACGAGAGTAAGTTATCCATTTTGTCTGCTAAACTAAACAAAATTCCAAATGGGCTTTTTGGTAAAATATCCTCTTCAAAACGTGGAAGCCAATGCTCGCAAATAGCATGAACAATTTCTTTAGGTCTTTTCTCATACTCAGCGTAAACAGCTCCCATAGTCCCTTGTAGTTCCGGGAATTCAAAGACGGCGTGACTTGCTAGATCTGCTTTTAATAAGTGTGCTGCACTTTCAATAGCCTTTTCATTGGGAGTGAGATGAAGCATTCCGTTTAAAGTTTTTGCATGAGCAAATAGACGTTTCGATTTTTTCTCAACACTGCCTAGTTCTTCTTGAAAAGTAATTTCTGAAAGTTTTTTAGCAAAAGCATCTAACCCAATTTTTTGGTCTTGGTGAAAAAGAAATAGTCCATCTGATAATCTAGGATTGACTGCTTTTTGATGCCCTTTTTTTATCAAAGGGCTTGCTTTAGTATCGAGACAGACAATGTATTGAGGAGATGATTGCTTATTCGATTTTTGTAGAGGAAAGTGCTTTTGATGAGTGATGATGACAAGTTCTAAAAGCTCTTTGGGAACTTCTAGATATTTTTCATCAAATGAAGCGACCATTAAATGAGGGTACTCGGAGAGGTATAAAACTTCTTTCATCACTTTTGCAACATGGCAAGCTTTAACTTGATATTTCTTCTCAATAGCTTGAATCTGATCTAAAATCCATTTTTCTCTCTTGTTTTGGTCGACGATGACAAAAGCAGTTTTGAGCTCTTTGAAATAGTCTTTAGGATCTTGAATGACAATTTTTTCTGGTGCTAGTGCAGGATGACCGTATGTGAAATTAGATGAGATGACATGGGCAATTGAAAATACAATTTTCTTTTTTCCATGTAGCGCAATCAATGAGCGAAGAGGTCTTGGAAATGCAATTTTTAAATCAGACCAGATCATTTTTTGTGGGAAATCTAAATTCAAAATTAGCGGAGCTAATTCTCTACTGAAAATTTCATGAGTACTCGCTTTAGGGCGTTCGATTAAAACATAGAGATAAGATGCATTCCCGATATTTTTAATCTGCAAACTAGGATCTTTTTCTTGGTGCAATTCTTTTAAAGTATAATGGGGCTTTTGATGAGCATCCAGAAAACCTCGTCCAATTGCATTTAAATTTCCGCTGGCATCGAAAATTTTTTCAATTGCTGGCCCTTTTTTCTCTAAAGTTGAGCTTTTTTTTCCGTGAGAGAGCCC
>CAZJSX010000232.1:0-2978 GCA_964548845.1 uncultured bacterium
TCACAAGCAAATGGTCTTGGGTTTACTTTTGGGATATATTTTTGGAAGAGGCATTGTCATAGGAATCAACCACCTCAAATTAGAATATAAAGGGTTATATCCTGTTTTTACCTTTTCAGCAGTCCTTTTAACTTATGCTGTTGTCACCTATGTTCAAGGAAGTGGATTTTTAGCAGTCTATGTTGCTGGACTTGTTGTTAGCTATAGTGACTCTTTGCATAAAAAAAGTTTGCGTCAATTTCATGTTGGCATTTCGTGGCTCATGCAAATTTCAATGTTTATTGTCTTAGGGCTTTTAGTCTCCCCTAAAAAGTTAATTTCTATTACAGGAGTGGGGCTGGCTTGTTCTGCATTCTTGATGTTTGTGGCAAGACCCTTAAGTGTTTACATTAGCATGCCATTTTTAATGACCTTTAAAGAAAAACTACTTATTTCTTGGGTTGGCCTAAGAGGTGCAGCTCCTATTATTTTAGCAACTTTTCCGCTAATGGCACAAATTGCTGGAGCAGAACTCATTTTTAACATCGTTTTTTTTATTGTCATCACTTCAATCATATTGCAAGGGACAACCATTAGTTTATTGGCAAAAGGATTAGGACTACAAAAAGAACTGGAAGAGCCGACTCAAACCACACTAGATGAAACAGCGACCTTTGATCAAAAAGGACAAGAGATGCACATGATCGAACTGGCAATCCCTCAATATTCTAAAGCGATTGGCAAAGAAATTATCGAGCTAAAAATTCCGAAAAATATTTTAATAGTGTTAATTACACGAAACAAGCGTTACATTGTCCCAACTGGAGAAACCATGATTAAAGCTGGAGATACGATTTTAATGCTTGTTCATAAAGATTCCCTTGCAGAAATTGAACCCTTATTAATTTAAATGATTGTTACCACATTAGAACAGCAAATAAACGGCATCTACTTTCCAAGTTATCGAATCACCTATCAACGAACGATGGAGGCTTTAAGTTCCAGCTTTTCACCCACACAACTCAAGAACTATCTTTGGCTATATGAAAAGGCGCAAAGCAATCCTAAACAAGTAAAAAAAGAACTCGAAGAATTTCAAAAAAATTATCCCGAAAAATCCCAAATCTATAATTTGTTATCGTATGTTTATATTCGGTTAAAAAAACTAAAAAAAGCTGAAAAGCTAATTGAGCTAAACTACCAAAAAAATCCAAACTGCTTGATGGCTAAAATTAATTACGCCGATCAATGTTTAAGGAAAAAGAAAGCACATCTGCTTCCTGAAATTTTAAACCATCAATTCGATTTGCACGCTTTATATCCTGACAAAAAGATCTTTCATAGTTCCGAAATTTTAGGATTTATGTGTTTGCTTGGTTTTTATCAAATTCATTTAGGATCTAAAGAAAAAGCACTCGCCTATTTAAATTATGCCAAATTAATCGATAGTTTAGATCCCGCTGTTTTGCTTTTACAAAAAAGACTTCACAAGCGAGATCTCATAAAAAAGCTCTTTTTTAAGCTCAAAAAACTATTTTAAGAGTCACTTTCTTAGCAATTTTGTAAAAATAAAGAGAGTTTTTTTAAATTTATCACAAATTAGTTTATTAAAATCATAAAAACTCTCTAAAATTATTCCCATGAGAAAGCTTTATAAATCGAGATATGATAAAAAAATAGCCGGAGTTTGCGGCGGTATAGGAACCTTTTTTTCAATAGATCCTAACCTCTTTAGACTCTTACTGGTCTTTTTAAGCACTTTAACGCTATTTTTACCCTTCTTGATTATATATCTGGTCATGGCAGCTATACTGCCAGTAGAACCAGTTGGCGCTCCAGCTATTGCTTTTAGACGGCTTTATCGCTCAAGAACTACCCGCGTGTTTTCAGGAATTTGTGGGGGTCTTTCTCATATGTATAAAATAGATCCAAGATTAATAAGATTGATTGTAGTAGTTGTCATGGTAATTTCAGGCTTCTTTCCAATGATCATTACTTATATTGTCGGATCGTCTATTATTGCCGAAAAAAAAATATAACCTCACTTTCAATTTATGACTAAAAAAAACAAAATCCGAAACATCGCTATTATCGCCCACATTGACCACGGCAAAACAACATTGCTCGATGCTTTAATGAAATTCACCCATACTTTTAAAGATCACGAAATTCTCGGCGAGCGAGTCATGGACTCAGATGATCAAGAGAAAGAACGAGGAATTACAATCACAGCTAAACACACCGGTGTTTTCTACAAAGACTATAAAATTAATATTATTGATACACCAGGACACGCCGATTTTTCTGGAGAAGTAGAGCGAATCTTAGGAATGGTAAACTCTGTACTCTTACTTGTTGATGCAAGAGAAGGTCCAATGCCGCAAACTAGATTCGTATTGAAAAAAGCCTTAGAAAAGGGTCTCTGCCCGATTGTTGTAATCAATAAAATTGATAGACCTCACAGTGATCCTCACCGCGTATTAGATGAAGTCTTTGATCTTTTTATTGAACTAGGTGCAAACGATCAACAAACTGATTTTGCTCACTGCTACGCTTCAGGTGTACAAGGTTATGCTATGCTTGACCTCAACGACACACCCAAAGATTTAGAGCCTATTTTCCAAATGATCATTGATAAAGTGCCAGAGCCCAAAGGTGATGAAAATGCACCATTTTTAATGCAATGTGCGACACTTCACTATGATAAATATCTAGGTCGACTAGCTACAGGACAAGTCCTAAATGGTGTTGTTAAAGTCAATGATGAAGTGATATTCATCAACCGCGAATTAGAGCAAAAAAAGAAAAGAATTAGCCGTATTCAAGGTTACCACGGTATTAGCAAAATAGACCAAAAAGAAGCTAACTGTGGAGATATCGTCTGCCTTGCTGGTATTGATGAAATTCTAGTTGGAGACACTTTGTGCTCCCCAGAAAAAATTATCGTTCTACCTGCTATCGACATTGATGAGCCTACAGTATCGATTGACTTTATGGTT
>CAZJSX010000233.1:0-2974 GCA_964548845.1 uncultured bacterium
ACCCCCGCGTTGAAGAAAATCGCCAACCTAAAGATTAATTTGCATCTGGATCATCGGCAGGTGGTGGTGGTGGAAGGTTATCTAAAACATCATCATCATCATTATTTGCAGCTTCACCTGGTGTGTCTAACTTAGAACTAGGAATACCGCTTGAAGTACTTACTGAATTTAAAGAAGATGGTGGAGGTGGTGGCATATCGTTTAATAAGCTGGGAGAAGATCGTGTAGACGTTGCAGTAGGTGTGTGATAGGTAACATCCAAATCATCACTATCAGTACTACGTTGTCTTCTAGGTGGAAGCATAGTACCAGCTAAAGAAAAGTCTAATGAGCCGTCAGTTGCAGATCTTGTTTCAGCACCTTGTTGTCTTAAAGTTGTATCATTAGTAGCTAAAGACGCTGAAGATGCTGCAGCTGTCTGGGTAGATGCGCTTGCACTATCATCTTTTTCAGTAGAAGAAACAATAGGAAGACTAGAAGTATCAACTAAAGAAAGGTTTGATAAGCCGTTAGTCGCAGATCCTGCTCCAGCACTTTGTTGTTTCAAAGTTGTATCATCACCAGCTAAAGATGCTGAAGATGCTGTAGCTATCTGAGGGAGTGCGCTTGATGTGGCAACAGAAGCAAGAGATTCAGAAATAAAACGAGTAATAGTAGCATGTTCATCAGTTCTTGGTTTCAGTGTGCTAAGAACAAGTTCTGCAGGATTTCCCAAATCAACAATAATAGATCTTGTCCCATTAATAACTTCTTTAAGTGTTGACAATTGATCTTGACCAGTTAAGAAGCTAAAATTTCTTTTCTCAGATTTAATTGCATTAACCCAATTCAGGCGAAAAATATTATTTACTGTGATTGTGGTTGTTCTTTGTGTGGCAGATAAAGAGCCTTCTTGTTGTTCTGCAACGCTGGCAGAAGTGCCTTGAGGGTTAAATCTTGAGGTGCCCCAAGTTCTATTTGAAAAAACTACTGAGTAAGATTGAGATGTTGGATCTGGGTTGTGAGAGGTTACTGTAAATGTTGCAGGAAAATTAAAAGATTCTCGAACGCTTGAGCTTGCGGATGCCATATAAACACTCCTTATTAATATTAAAAATAATTTATTACTTGATATTGGGTCGCAATAATTTAAGAATTATAAATGAAGAGAGAAAAAACATCACCAAGTTCTTCTTGAAGATACCCACGGTTGTGTCTGAGACGTTCTATATCAAGTATTTTGCTTTGATCAATTAATGAATAGGTTACTAGCGGTCTGCACGAGTTTTGTTCAATAACAAAAATTCGATTTGATGCAACAATGGTTGTTCTAATAACGGAGTCATCATCCACAGCGTTGATAGTTACTTTAGCAATAACAGATTGTGGGACGCCTTTATCAATTGGTCTAAATAAGAGGATTCGAGCATTGCTTAAATCGGAGCGCAATTCAACAGATCCAAGAAAAGAGGATTTAGAAGCGCTAGACGGTGCTAAAACCATAAGTTTTTACCATTGTGGTATGTGGTTTTTAAAAAAAATAGATAAAGAACCATTATCTTTGTCATGTGCAAATACAAAATCATCTCTAGTTTGTGCAGATTCAATAGTTTCAGTTTGTGCTCTTAGAACAAAATAGCTGATGGGTAAGGGGTATCCGGTAGTCTTTAATGTGGTCTTTAATTTGATGTAAATTCGATCTTCTTTAATTGTTTGTTGTTGATCTTGAGAAGTGGGATGTTCATCGTAATATATTGAGTAAACAGCGACAATAGATGGTTTCCCAGATAAATTTAGTTCACGAGTTCTGTAAAAAGCAACAGTATGATGGGCATTCGGAAATTTAGCGGAGTAGGGAATATCTGAATTTGTGTGGTCAAATCTTAATTCTTTAACGCAAACAGAATTAGGTAAAGAACATGAGCAAATCATAAATTAGCCTCTATTTATAGTTAAAGTAAAGTGCTTCTAATTGAAGGAGGGCGATCATCAAAGACTAATGTATTACGTGGGCCTGTTGTTCTAATCCTTAAATGTTGAGCTTGTAGAGCGCTGATGACTTCAAACTGTTTTGAAGTGACTAGGCTAGATAGAGGCAAGTGCTGACCACACATATTTAAAAAAATTTCACTAGTACCAATACTTGATCTTAAATGTGGGACTTCAGATCCTGCTTGAGTCCAATCTTTGAAAAATGATTGCTGTGCATAAACAGGGCCAGCAACTTCAGTGTCACCGATAACTTGATTTAGTCTGCTGAAGGTCACAGAATAACCAGCCTGTGGATGTTCATGAATAGGATATGGTACATGAATTTGTCTAAACATGCGTGATACTGTGACAGTAACAGGATTTAAAAAAATCACTGGATTTGCTGGATTCAGCCATTGAACTTGCAAGGTCCATTTACTTGGAATTGATGTAAGAATAGATTCTTGTCGGCTATCAGAATAATGACCTATTGAATAAGGCTTTCCATCTACATTTACAACTTGAATATGAGTTGCTGGAATCAATGAAGTTGATGTTATGGGGACAGCAGTCTCCGCAGTTGTGCATGCATATCCAGTTATTTTTGCAAGTATTGTTCTTGATGGGGGTTGTTGCTCTATAGGAGCTTCTCTTACAAAATCAGTAATGAGAAATTGTGCTGGGTCGCTGCTTGAGAGCATGACTCTAGAAATTAAACCAGCATGATTTGAAGAGGGAAGTGCCATAATAATCCTTATTAATTTATTTTAAAAATAGTGTGATATCAATAAATGCAAGTGGGCCGAATCAAATAAATGGGGGATGCAAAACTCAATTTGTTAAAATAGCATCGCTGATCTCATTATAATGAGCTTGCTGATTTCTCTGAGCTTGCAGAGCTTTGAATGCTTTTTCATTAAAACCATTCTTTATTAAAAAATGTGCGATTTGCATATTTTTTTGATTGAAAGCGGCATCACCTAATATGCTTAAAACAAGTTTACCTTGATCTGAGCCAAAGACC
>CAZJSX010000234.1:0-2962 GCA_964548845.1 uncultured bacterium
GAGAGCGCCAAGATGAGCGCAAACTTTTTGCTGATAGCATCAAGGCGGTCATGGAAAAATGGTATCGAGAAAATCCTAGATAGTTTTTTCGAGTTTCACTTTGTAGGAAGTAGCTTGTTTTTTTCTACTCTTGCTTCTATATGTTCTTTAAGAGATAGTATTCCGCCTACAATGACACAGGCAACCACAACAAACCCTAATATTTGAACATAAGACAGTGGTTCTTCAGTAAAAACCCCACTTTCTTTGATACCTTGAACTGTAATCGAGCCATCTATAAATTTCCCAGTTGCCTCTACCTGACATTGAGTAATAGGAATAGAGGTACAGATGATGGCGTTCGAAACGCATCTGCGATGAGAGCTATCTGAGCATTGGATTCTGCACTCTTCTTGAATACCTGTAACACATTTCTTCACATATTCAACGGTTCGATTAATTGTGGTTTGTAGACATTGCATGGGTGAGTTAGAAGCTAGTTTTTGGGTTTCGCAATCTGCTAAAGTATCAAAAGTAGTACACGTGCGAAACCAAGGGCAGTCAAAAGTTTTTTCTGTCTGATTAAATATGGCATCGGGCAAAATTTGAAATGTACAGTTGGCTTGTGAAGTTGATGAATTAAATATCATTTGGTTCTCCTTATGTTTAGAAATTTATCGAAAGCATAAGGGGGAATTATTAATTTTAGATAAATGCAAAAAAATCCTTGTCTTATTTGTCACAAGCTAGAAATTTCATCTTATTTAATTTGTCGGATTAATATTTTGTTTTGCTGGATCAAAGATGGCCATGAGAATGGCTCCTATAAGGATGAAGATAAATCCAAACATCGAGTTGAATCCAATGTCGCTATTAAAGAGCATTTTTTCAAAAACCATAGCAAACACTACTGTGAAATAAAGAAAGGCGCCAATGTATCGCGCTTGCGCCCACTTGAGAGCTAAGATAATAAAGCCCTGAAATAAAACCCCAAAAACTCCAAGTAAAATCAAAAGCATCCAAAGATGTGCTGAAATCGTTTTGATATTTCCTAAAATAGAGCTTGCACCCATCATAAAACTGACCAATGTTCCACCTAAAAAAAAGTAGAAATTGATCCGAATAGGAGTCTCTGTAAAATTTTGCAATCTCACAGCGCAGTAAGAAATAGCTGCTGTAACTCCTGCAAGTAGCCCAATAATATACATTAAATGCAGATTTGTAAATTCAGCTTTTACAGTAACTGCAACACCAATAAATCCTAGAATGAGGCCGGGCCATAATCTTTTTTGTATCCCAACTCCTTTCCAAATCCAAAAGACCAAAGGGATAAATAAAGGTGAGGTGTAGTTTAAAAGTACAGCATCACTTAAAGATATATAGTGGAGTGCATAAAAATAGGCGTACACCGAAATCATTCCTGAAATCAAGCGAACTAGATAGACGGGCCAAACATGAATTTTGAGAGTTTGTTTTAAAGGGCGATATTTGGGGTGTAAAACTAAAAAAGGGACGAGCAAAAGCAAACTGATGAAAAATCTAAAAAAAACAAGCTCAGCGTTTGAGGTATGATATTTTAATAATATAAACTTGGCAGTACTTGCCATCCCAGCATTACAAAGACAAGCCATGATGACTAAAGGAATAGCAAGAGCGGGTTTATGAAGCTTGTGGAGAGTTTCTTTCTCAGCGTTCATAAACGAAAATGCACCTTTTTGCAATCTTTAGATAAGATATAACAAACGGGTGCAATTAAGACTAAGTAATTTTAAGCAGGGATTTTCTTCTGAACAATTTGCTTAGAAAGAGCGAGCCATGAACTCCAATCGATACCAAAGTTAGCTCTTAACTTCTGCAGTTCACTGTGAAGTTGAGCGAGCTTTTGTTGAGGAGCTGCTTCTTTGAGGTTGTTTTTGAGTCTTCCATAAAGAGCTGACAAATCACTCATTTTAGCTAAAGTATCGAGTAATGTCGAAGAAAGAGAGGCCACTTTTTGTTCAACAATTGGGCTTTCATTAACAAATTGTGCCTTTGCTTTTTCTATTAAAAACTTGGTGTCATACATGATTTGCTTTTCTCTAGCTTTGAAAACTTCTGTGGTTTTTAAGTTTTGAGCCATTCCAAACTTATTTAAGCCCCAAATGAGCCACTTGGTTGGATCAAAGTGAAACCAGCGAGTTCCGTTTCGATAGTCAGAGCAGAAAGTATGGTGATAGTTATGATATCCCTCGCCAAAAGTCACTAATGAAATGATGTAGTTATCAACAGCAGAGTGTTCTTTTGAAAACGTTTTAGAGCCCCAAGTATGAGCTAGAGAGTTAATAAACCATGTAAAATGGTGAAGTAAAAACATTCTAAATAGGCCAGCAAAGATGAAAGCTGCAAAGAAGTTGTGAAAGGCAAATCCAACTCCGACAACGACCATTATATTTACTAATAGAGCTAAAACTCCATAGTACTTGTCCTGGAAAATGACCATCTTGTTTTTCATTAAATCTGGGCATAGCTTAGGGTCGATTGGAATTGGCTTATCAAAGAACCATAGGAAGTGGGCATACCAAAACCCTCTATTAATAGAATAAGGGTCTTTATCGGTGTCGACATAGGCGTGATGCAGTCTGTGGTCGAATGCCCAACGCAAGACACTACCTTGTACAGCCAGTGTTCCGAAGAAAATGAGGAAAAATTCGACTAACTTATTGGTTTTAAAGGATCTATGCGAGTAGAATCTGTGATAGCCGCCTGTTATGCTTAAACCGCTAAGCACGAAGAATATAAATGTGCAGACTAGTATACCTAAAGTAGGGACACCAAACTTGACTAGGAAGTAAGGGACCAACACCAAAAGTGCTAGGTGGTAGGAGGCTAGAAATATGCCAACGAACCAGGCGTATACTTTAAAAGCTTTATCACTCATTGCTTGCATGTTATATCTCCACTAGAGTCTTTCATTCATTGTATTCAATTTTCTCTTATTAATCAA
>CAZJSX010000235.1:0-2920 GCA_964548845.1 uncultured bacterium
TGAATCATCCGAATACCCACAAACTCACCTTGAGCACCGGCGTTAGGAGCAAGCGTCCCATTAGCCATGCCACAGAGCTCTGATAGTTTGGAGATAAATTCAAATATCACTTTCAATGAACCTTGAACCATATGATCTGGCGCTAAGGGATGCGCTTGCTTGAAACCATCGAGCTGAGCCACTTCTTCACAAATTCGAGGGTTTAACTTCATCGTACAACTGCCAAGTGGATAAAAGTGAGTGTCGATGCTCATATTAAAATGAGAGAGTTCACTAAAATGGCGCGTTAAATCAATCTCTGAAACTTCTGGCAGCTTTGCTTTTTCTCTTCGTTGTCTCTTATTTTCAGGCAGGTAGTCTTTCCATTCTGCATGCTCTTTAGGTAAACTATAAGCGCGCTGCTCTTTTTGCCCTTTCTTAAAAATAGTTTGCTTGATTTTCATATAAATATCTTTTGTGCAACTTCTAGATAGCGCTTTAAACAATTTAGATCTTTCACTTCAGTCACATTGATTAAGATGCGTTTACTCAATTTACTATTAAAGCGTTTAAGAGCAAGACCTGGTTCTATACCAAACGATCTGAAATGTTCAAAGATGGGTTCTATATCCGAACTTGTTTCGATGACGAACTCATTAAAAACAGCTCCTTCATTACAAATTTTAACCCCTTTCATCTTTTTGAGCCCATTAAGTAGGTACTGCGTGCGCTGATAATTAGTTAGCGCTAATTTATAAATCCCCTGTGGCCCATACCAAAGCATGGCAATTAAACTAGCTAGAGCAAAAAGAGCTTGGTTTGAACAGATGTTTGATGTCGCTTTTTCTCGTCTAATGTGTTGCTCTCTGGTTTGCAGCGTTAAAACAAAACCTTCTTTTTGATCTGAATCGACAGTCTTGCCTACAATGCGACCAGGTATCTGGCGAGCATACTCTTTTTTACAGCTCATATATCCAGCATAAGGGCCACCAAATTGCAGTGGGATACCAAAAGGCTGACAATCTCCAACAGCAATGTCCACTCCCAGCTCCCCTGCCGACTGATAGAGGCCATAGACTAAAGGATTGGCGCAAAGAGCAACTAAAACTTCTTTTTTCTTGGCTTGATCAATGAGCAATGTAAAGTCTTCTACAGTGCCATAAAAATTTGGGTATGCCAGTAAAAGACCGCAGACATTTTCATCGATAAGTGACATGGCTTTACCAAGATCTAAATTACCATCATCTAGAGAAGGAATCAAAACAAGCTCTGCATCTAGTGATTTTAAATATTGGTCGATCACTTTTAAATAATGAGGGTGAAGGTTCGAAGCAATCAATAATTTTTTGCGATCAACCTTTAATCGATACATCATCAAAAGAGCTTCTGCACAAGCTGAGGC
This sequence comes from uncultured bacterium, assembly GCA_964548845.1. Classification (GTDB taxonomy): domain Bacteria; phylum Chlamydiota; class Chlamydiia; order Chlamydiales; family JAAZZY01; genus CAZJSX01. Next base: position 1,382 of record CAZJSX010000235.1, read on the forward strand.
TCCATCATATAAAGAGGCGTTAGCAATTTCTAGACCAGTTAATCGGCTAATTGCTGTTTGAAACTCAAAAATCGTTTGCAACAAACCTTGTGATGCTTCTGCTTGATACGGAGTATAGGCCGTTAAAAATCCCGATTTACTGATAATTGATTTTACAAGCGCTGGAACATAGTGAGGATAGCTACCCGCTCCAATATAACTTTCATATTGGCCATAAGTATTCAAAGCGGCGATCTTTTTTAAAGCTTCAATCCCTTCGCCTTCTGATAGGCCATCATCGATTTCGACTGGAGGCTGCAAGATACTCGCTGGAATATTTTGCCAAAGCTCTTTGATCGAGCCCATCCCCATACTTTTGAGCATCTCATCAATTTGAGGCTGACGATTTGAAATGAAATCCATAATTTTTATTTAGTAACAAAATTTTCATATTGTTTTCGATCCATTAGCTTTTCAAGCTCAACAGGATCTTTGATTTTAATCCGCAAAAGCCATCCCTCATTTTCAGCAGCTTCATTGATAAGCTCAGGGTGGTTTTTCAATTGACTGTTCACTTCCACAATTTCACCAGTTAATGGAGCATACACATCTGCCGCTGCTTTCGTGGACTCTAAAACAGCAATTTCTTGCCCTTTTCGAACATGGGCGCCAACTTTAGGTAGTTCAATATGAACAATATCTCCTAGCTCTTTTTGGGCAAAATGACTCACTCCAACAGTTGCTGTAGAGTTTACAACTTTGACCCACTCGTGAGAATCTGTATAATGCATAGAAACCTATCTTGTTATTTTTTTAAGAAGGGCAATGAAACCACTTCTGCAGAAACTTCCCGGTTGCGAATTGAAATTTCTATTTTATCTTTTAAATGTAATAACGGACTGACCATAATTAGTGCAATCGAACGTTTTAAAGTTGGGCTATAACCCCCAGATGTCACAACCCCGCAGCTCTTTTTGTCAACTAAGACTACCATTTGTTCGCGAGCAATCGCATTTTCATCGAGGATCACTCCATAAGAGTGACGAGCAAGGCCGCTTTCTTTTAATTGCATAATAGCTTCTTTTCCTAAAAAGGGACCTTTGTTCATTTTGATTGTCCACTTTGAAACGCTTTCTAGAGGGTTGATGATATCTGATAATTCATGCCCATAGAGAGCAAAGCCCATTTCAAGTCTTAAGATATCGCGAGCAGCAAGCCCAATGGGCATTACTTTAATCGGAGTGGAACTTAAACAAAATTTCCAAAAACTCAAAAGAGCGTCAAACGAGCCATACACTTCATAACCGCATTCCCCAGTATAACCTGTTTTAGAAATAGTTATAGAATGACCATCTATTTTTTTTTCGCAATGGTGCATGAATTTTAAGGAGTCGATATCAGACCAAAGATGCTTTAGAACCTCTTTAGATTTTGGCTCTTGAAGGGCTAAAATACCGATATGATCATATTCTGCAATCACTTCAACTTTATAAGATGCTGAATACTTAAGAAGATGATCCAAGTCTTTTTGTCGATTTGAGGCATTGACCACAACAAAAA
>CAZJSX010000236.1:0-1849 GCA_964548845.1 uncultured bacterium
ACCCCAATCTAAGCCAGACACTACTTTCCCCTTTCTAACTTGAGGAAGCAGCTCTCTGGGTTTATGATCTTCTAACTCTAAACCATTACTTTTGAATCTTCTTGTTGTAGCTAAAACGTGAGCATGCCAGTTGTGCTCTTTAATTTTATAACCATTGAATTTTGTGGGGTTAAAATAGAGCTCTTGGGTTTTTCCTCTAGATTTAGTTACAGCTACCTCGAGCATATTATTTTTTTCTTTCAAAATAACCCCGCTCATTCCTTTTTTGATCCCAAAAATTTCACAATCTTCTTCGAACTCAATTTTTCTTTCTGGAGGGTGAATGTCGATCTGAGCAGCAAAACCATTTTGAACCATGTATTGCTCTACAAATCCCCTTGTTAGAGCAAACCTGTCTTCGATCGAAACAGCCCCATCATCAGGCAGAGCTAAGACCATATCTATCGCTACTTGTGAGTTAACTTTGCGCTCTTTACCTTCCGCCATATTCCATAAAATTTCAGAGACTTTAAAATTACTATGAACACCTTCTGGTAATAAAATTTCGTGATAAGCTGGTTTTTCTCTAAAAGAAAAATCATAAATTTTAGGATCTAAAGCGCAGTTTCCTTCAAAAGATAAACGGTCTCTGGAATTATAGGCTGCCTTACCGACAGCCGTCTTTCCTTCTGAACGCTTCACAAAATCAACTCTAGCAAAACCAATGGGCATACTTACACCTTAATCTTATCCTTATTTTAAGACTGTGAAAAGAATTTGCGCAAGCAAATTCAAGCAAAAGCAAACTTGTTTGCATATTGCGTATAACGCCAACTCTTTCTTCTTGTTTTTATCAAAAAATTCACATATTATCAAAATATACATTCAAAACAAAAAGTGTTTTATGAGCGAAGGCGACTTAAAGATACAAAAACTGAAAATTAAAAAAGACTCTTTAGAAAAAGAACTCAAAAACGTCCAGCAAAAGCTAAGTACAGAATCTAGAAAAAGTCGTGTTTCTAGATTAATCAAACTTGGCGAGCTTTTTGAAAAATCTGGATTTTCTATTTCAGAACTCGAAAATAAAAATAGACTTCTCGGCGCCCTTATACAGTTGAAAGAAGAATGGAATAATCCTATAGCCCACTCAAAATGGGAGCTAATGGGGAAACAAGTCTTCGATCAACAAACCTTGAAGCCCATCGCAGTGATTTTTAAACAAGATCCTGAGGATTCGCTAAAAGAAAAGCTAAAGCAACTAGGGCTTCGCTGGAATAAATTTCGCCAAGAATGGCAGGGTCGAGCTAATCAAATTGAAGTCCAAGAAGCTTTAAAAAATTGCGGGGCGCAGATTGAATGTTTACAAGAAGATCTATAATAGAAGCTGAAACCGCTTCCAAGCCTCAGTGGAAGCTTGATCATAGCGTGGGCAAGTTCTTTATTAGTTTAATTCTTTTTTCTCTCCTGGCGCTCTCTGTTTCTTTTTCAGCTCAAAGCCAGGGCAATATTATTCCTTGTAAATTTTGTATCTTACAGCAAGCCTCTTATTCTTTAATTCTAACAGTTGCTATTTTAGGGCTTGTTGGCAACAAGAAAAGAGTTTTGTTTGCGCTTAGAAGTGTACTTATAATAGCCGCTTTCATTGCGGGATACCATACTTTAATCCAATTTGGGCTTATTAAAGATCCCTGTATTACTCATTCCCCTATCCCTAGTGAGCAATTCGCACAAATTTTACTAGAAAATATTCCAACCACAGCCGCTTCATGTAGTAAACAATCATGGACAGTTTTCAATTTACCTATCTCATTATATAATTTGATGAGCTATTTATTCTTATTTTTCTCTTCATATCGCCTTACAAGGAGCC
>CAZJSX010000236.1:1859-2905 GCA_964548845.1 uncultured bacterium
AAGCTGATTTTACATCTTGGAGCAACTTGGCCCTTTCTTTACCATCTTTTTGACAAAAAAATAATCAAATATTGCTTTTTAGATCATATCCCATATGCCTCACAAAACAACTCCAGCTCTCTCTCATGGAAAACAAGCATCTCATATGTGTGTGAAAACACATGGAAAGAACCTATTGTTTTACACATCTCCTGTGAATCAGCAGACCCAAATGATGCGAGACTTCAAGCTTATTTAGTCGGGTCATCTTATTTCGATCGAGCGCCGTGGAATGAAGATATAGACGCCTCATCTGTTATTTATGATGAATCTAAAAAACGACATGTTATGAAAGTAACCGTTCCCCCTAAATCAATTTTAAGAATAGACTATTTTTCATCGATGTCCTCTCATCCATTTACGAGAAGTGCATCTAATTTAAAGATAGAAACACCAGACGATTCGGTGTATTTTAAACAATTTGATCCCAGAAACACCAAAGCTGCTAAATATCTTCTTTGGAGTAAAAAAATATTATTTTCACTCTTTGCGCTCACTCTTACTTTGGTTTGTTTGTGCTATAAGTTCGTTACCATCTTTGGATGGCCTTCAACCAAACCCACCACTACTCAACCAACATCTCAATAGATCATATATTATCAACTAGATACTTACCCTTCTTCTTATCTAATTCTACGCATTCGTTTTAGTAATTCTCTATTTAAGACTTACTCTAGAAGTTTTCTGAAAACGGAAGGCGTTATAAGAAAAATAAAATGCTCTTTTTAAGAAAATGCTCACTGGATACCGAAATTAATTCGCATTCTATTAAATATATTGAATAAACTCAGAATAACATCCTTTTGAAGGATGTTGAAAATTTTAATGTTGAGATTTAGCTATTAATTTTCTAACTTTTGGAAGAGAGCTGGGTGATTCAATCCAATCAGCTATATCTTTTGGTAAAGTTACTCTTTTTGTAGGCTCTTTTTTCGTTCCAACTGGTCTACCAGCTCCCATTCTTTTTCCACCATGCCCCTTCGTTGCTTTTTCTGTTTTGGGGTCAA
>CAZJSX010000237.1:0-2891 GCA_964548845.1 uncultured bacterium
ATCATTGGTCACGGCATTAAATGTGAAGAAGCTATTTTAAGGACCTTTAAAATGGCGCTCATACCCATCCCTGTTGCTCTTCTACTTGCTTTTACTCTCGCTTTTTTTATCCGAGAAACTCACTGTAAAGACCTCACTGAAACTTCAACCATCTAACTTTTTCTCTCTATCTAATAATTGGTCAACTCACTATATCTAAAAGTAATTTCACAGTTTATTCAAAGATATGGACAAAGCTCTTTTTGAAGACAAGGTCAACAATTTGGTGGCCAAAGTCAAACACTACCTAATCACTAGATGGGGAATGCTCGTTGAAGAGGTTTCTCACGAAACTTTCTATGAAGCTTTCTCTTATGTTTTTCGCGAAGAAATCATCACCAATTGGACAGCTTGCTTTAAAACTTATGAGCAAGAAAATTGCCGCATGCTCTACTACATTTCTATGGAATATCTTCCAGGAAAGATTTTAAATAATTTAATTTTATCTCTGAAAGCAGAAGAGATTGCAAGAGAAGCCGCAAAACGGCTCCATCGCGACTTTGACATGATCATGCACAGAGAAAGAGAGCCTGGTCTTGGCAATGGAGGATTGGGAAGACTCGCTTCTTGCTTTTTAGATTCTTTAGCCACTTTAAAAATTCCAGCGATCGGTTATGGACTGCGCTATCAGTATGGAACATTTGAACAAGAGATTTGTTATGGCACGCAGCTCGAGCGCCCCGATCGCTGGCTAATTCATCCCTATCCTCTAGATTTTAGAAGAGACGAAAAAGCCGCTAACGTCAAATTTTTTGGGAAAATGGTTGATGTTAAAAATGAAAAAGGTGAAACCTGCTATGAGCTCAATAACTTTGAAGAGGTTCGAGCAATTCCTTTTGATATTCCCATTATCGGGCATAGTCAAGAGCCTGATTTTTCTGTCGTCACTTTAAGGCTTTGGTCCACTAAAGAGTCTCCAAGAAATTTTAGACTACAAATTTTTAATGCAGGGAAAATCGATGAAGCTGCAGAAAACACCCTTTTAACAGATGTTCTTTATCCCAATGATAACCATGAAATTGGTAAACGGTTTCGATTAAAACAAGAATTTTTATTAGTCTCGGCATCACTACAAGATATTTATCAAAGGCATTTAATCGTAAATCCCGATCTTAAAAATTTAGCAGATAAAGTGCGCATTCAAATTAATGACACACATCCAGCTTTATTAATTGCCGAAATGATGCACTCTTTAATTAAAGAGCATCAGTTTAGCTGGCAAGAGGCCTGGGAAACCACACAAGCCTGCACAAGTTTTACCAATCATACAGTAATGGCAGAAGCTTTAGAAGAGTGGCAAAGGCACAGACTGCAAGAGCTACTTCCCCGTCAATATACGATGATAGAGAGATTAAATGGACAATTTAAACACTCGCTTGCATTAAATTTGCAAAATGAAGATTTCTTCAAGAATGTTTCGATTATTCAATATGACCAAGTCAAAATGGCCCACTTAGCCATTTACGGTTCTCATAAAATAAATGGTGTTGCTAAATTGCATACGGATATTTTAAAAAATCAAGTGTTCAAATCCTTTTACGAGCTCTATCCCAATAAATTTATCAATATCACAAATGGCGTAACTCCTCGCAGATGGATCTATCACTCCAATCCTTTGCTGACGAAGTTCATTTCAGATAAAATTGGGACCGAATGGCTCTATGATTTTTCGAAAATTTCTAAGCTCCACGATTTTGCTAATGATACAGCAACGCAAAATGAATTTTTGGCTGTAAAAAAGAAAAACAAACAAAACTGCATTGAGTATATCACCAATTACAATCAAGAGTTTCGCTCTTATGATCCTTATGTCAATCAGATGACTCCTCTTGATGAAAATTCGCTATTTGATATGCAAATTAAACGAATTCATGAATATAAAAGACAACTTTTGCAACTGATTCATGCCATTATCCTTTATCAAGAGCTCTTAGAAAATCCTTCATCTAGACTCATCAAAAGAACACTATTTTTTGGTGGGAAAGCAGCTCCTGGATATCAACTAGCTAGAGATTTGATCTATTTGATTCACATCATTGCAAAAAAAGTGAATCAAGATAGCCGGACAAATGCTCACTTAAAAATTCTATTTGTCGAAAACTACAATGTCACTAAAGCCGAAATTTTGATCCCTGCAGCAGATTTATCAGAACAAATTTCATTGGCTGGTAAAGAAGCTTCTGGGACTGGCAATATGAAACTAGCCATGAATGGAGCTTTAACCATTGGGACAGAAGATGGGGCTAATATTGAAATGAGAGAGGCAATCACTGATCAATGGTGGCCTTTTCGTTTTGGCAGTACTAAAGAGGAGATCCAAAAACTCTTGAATACAAGCTATCACCCTAAAACAATCTATGAACAAAACAGCAAAATTAAAAAAGCTTTAGACTCTTTAAAAGACCATTATTTTGCAGAGGGTGATTTAGACAAGCAAGTTGGGTATCAATTCTATCACTATCTTGTAGAAGGTTTTCACCCCGATCCTTATTTTATACTGCAAGACTTAGAATCGTACTACCAAGTACAAAAAAAAGTAGAAGAGCTCTATTCAAAGCCCAATGAATGGGCTAAATATACTCTACATAATATTGCCAGCATGGCTCCGTTTTCCTCTGACGTCGCGATAAAAAAATATGCTGAAGAGGTTTGGGATATTAAACCTCAATCTTTAGATCCACAAATTCTTTCTAGAATTAAACAAGACTATGACACGCACAGTTCATGCACACCAAACACTAAGAATTAATTTGCTATTTCTTTAACAGTTTTTGAATAAAAAATTTAAAAGCTCAAATTGAATTTCAAACACACCATCTGCACATCCATATGGCTTAAAAAGTCTAGATTGT
>CAZJSX010000238.1:0-2883 GCA_964548845.1 uncultured bacterium
AATTGTCGCCAAAGCCTCCACAGGGAAAAGAGTTTTAAATCTTTTTGCCTATACCTGTTCTTTTAGCGTTCATGCAGCACATGCAGGCGCTAGCTTTACTAAAAGTGTCGATATGTCTAATACCTATACGGCATGGGGAGAGGAGAACTTTGTGTTAAACTCCATCCCCATTAAAAACAACCCAATCGTTAGAGCCGATTGTCTTAAGTTTTTAGATGAAGAGATACAAGCTAAGGAAAAGTATGATATTATCATTATCGATCCTCCAACTATTTCAAGGTCTAAGAAAATGGATCAAATGTTTGATATCCAGAAAGATTATATTTTTTTAATTACTCAATCGTTAAAACTTTTGTCAAATCAAGGATGGATCTTTTTTAGTACAAATTCTCGTAAGTTTAGTTTCGATTTAGATCTGTTTGCAAATTGTTCTATTCAAGAATTGACTGAGAAAACCTTTCCCTTAGACTTTCATAAGGCTAAAATTCACCGTTCATGGAAAATTACTTCAAAAAAACTTAATAGCTTATAAAGATTTAACTTTTGGGCTGATTTTGTTTAAGTTCAATAACCATGACTACAATAGGCTTGCCAGTTTCATTGAGATCGGCATGAAGAGTGTCTATTGGGTCTTGCGTTAGCCAATAAGCAACTCCAGTTTCAAATATGAGATCCGACTCTTCGCCAGTTGATTCAATCTTTGTCAATACCCCACCATCGAGTCCAACAACAACGCGATCACAGTCATGTCGATGCATCTTTAAAGGTTGATCTGGCAAAATAATGGTTTTCCATACTTTGACTTGCTCATTTTCAAACTGTAAAATGCGAGTTGTCGTTGTTATATCTTCTGCTTGTAAAATAAATGTGATGATTAAAGCTAAAAAAAACTTTAATGTGCGAAGAAAAGCCATAGATTTCTCAAATTTAATTTTGAAACATGATGAGATTACAAGAATAAACATTTTTATTGCTAAAAGAAAATTACTTTAAGTTTTCTTCATACAGATAACAAGTTTCTTCAACTTGTTCATGCCTTTCAAAGAAACGGGCATTCACTTCTTTAGGTTTGAGATAAGTGCGTAAGACCTGATCAAAGCTTTGAGTATGGCAGTTGTTGCCGCAAGTGAAGAGGTCGACAAAACATGCTCCAAATTCTGGGTAAGTGTGTATGCTGGCATGACTTTCTGAAAGTAAATAGACAGCAGTTAGCCCATGTGGCGAAAAAGTATGCTGACTTTTATTGAGAATGGTTGCTCCGCATGCGATAACAGCTTGATCCATGGCTTGCATGAGATTTTCAATATTGCAAATAGCTTCGGAATCACAATTTAAGTAACTTGCAACAAAGTGTTTTCCTGAAAATTCGTGCTCTTGATTAGCAACTGCAAAAGATGTAGTAAATAGAGCTAAAAGCAAAAATATTCTGATCATTTTTTCTCACAAAATCAAAAGAAAATTTTAGAAACCGTGAGATTAAATGTACAGAATCTTTCTCTTTAAGACATCACCTCATCACCAAACAATATCAAAACCAAACCACTTAATCTATTTAAGGTTATTTTGCATAAATTGAGGAAGTGCAAAACTAGCTTTATGAATAGCTGGAGTATAATATTGCATTTCGCCTGTAATCTGCTGCATTCTTTGAGTTAACTCTTCTATAGAAATGTCTCTAGCTTTTTCGTTATCTGTTGCCCATCCAAGCGCCATATGGCCACCAACATAAGTTGGAACAACAGCTAAATAAAATCCTGCATCTTGGAAGTGATGACTTAAGTTTTCATGGGTTCTTTTAAACTCGTCCTTTTGCAAAAAAGGGACGCCGCTTTGACAAGCAAAAATTCCATTGGGATTTAGAATGTTTTTACAGTCTCCATAGAATTCAGATGTAAATAAGACACTTGCAGGGCCTATCGGATCTGTAGAATCGCATAAAATGATGTCGAATCTCTCCGATGTCTCTTTTACAAACTGTAGACCATCTTGTATGAGAACTGTAAGCCTTGGATCTTCGAAAGATCCCTTTGAAATCATAGGTAAATATTCTTTGGAAAAGGCGATTACAGATGCATCAATTTCTACTAGAGTTACTTTTTGGATATTTTTATGTCGAAGGACTTCACGAATAATTCCACCATCTCCTCCTCCAACTACAAGTACGTTTTTTACGTTTCCATGTGTTAAGATCGGTACATGAGAAAGCATTTCATGATAAACAAACTCATCTTTTTCTGTTGCTTGTATGGCCCCATCTAATGCCAACACTCTTCCCCAAATGGGAGATTGAAATAAGACTAAATGTTGAAGATCTGTTTTTTCTTCAAAAAGCTTTTCTCCAACTTGAAAATATTGTCCCCACCCTTGATGTAAACTTTCTTGATAATCAGTTGCTATAAGACTCGTTGCTAATAATATTCCCAATGTAAATAACTTTCTCATCAATACCTCAAGGCTGAAAGCAAGCTATAATAATAAATTTAAGAAATGCTGTCAGCTTCTAATGAAATGAGTTCATTTGCTTACAGAAAGGAGGATCTAAAAGAATATTGTTTTTGCAATAGCTGAGTATTTCGTTTTTTTATGCTTTTAAAAGCAGCTCAAGCATTTCTTTTTCCCTTGAACTTTTTGAAGCCATATCTAAAACGGTTTGCCCGCCTTCATTGACTAAGCGTAAGTTCGGTGAATGCTCCAAAAGCAATTTAAGAACAGCGATCTGATCATTTTTCACTGCCATCATAACAGCAGTTTCATCTTTTTCATTTAAAAGATTGATCTCTGCACCGTTCTTCAAAAGAGCTTTGATTGAGTTTAGGTGGCCTCTTTGAGCTGCGATATGCAAAGGAGATCCTGGTGCAGTCCAACTGTTTAATCCGTTTGTTT
>CAZJSX010000239.1:0-2850 GCA_964548845.1 uncultured bacterium
TCATTTTAAAATATTTACTCGCCAAGGTCTGATAAAACTAAATGAAAGACCCTATTTTATTATTTCTTAATAACCATCTTTTGTAATTTTGCTTATATTAATGAATCCCATTTAACAACAGAAACAATATGACAAATTCTTCTATAGCACCCACATCAACTGCTTCTTCAGTTGGACCTTTAGTATTTGATAATATTGGGGGAGATGCATGCTATAACCATGGTTTAACGTCGATCAGTTATGCTCTAGATCAATTAAATGTAATCGAGTCGCTCAGTCATCAATTTCTACCATGTCGAAAGCTTGCTTCTTTTATTAACAGCTCCACACAAAAAATATGGGAATATGCTGGATTTTACTGTATAGGTAAAGAACCTGTTCATATTCTAAAAGCAAGGCAAGTAGCAACTTCTTACAATGAAGTGCTTGTCTCTCTAAATTCATACTCTTTACAGACTATGTTCAGAAATCTAACGCCTCATATGGTAGACGGATGTACAACAACTCCTGACTATAATGACTTGAAATTGGATATAAAAATTTTTATGCCAATGAAACAACGTTTCAATTGATAACTTGGAATACTCCTCAATAGCTTATATTCAAAAATTAAATTGCTCGTTTATGCTCATCCATTCACTTCGATGAATAATATCTAGACCATTAGACATAAAAGCTCCCTTCTCTTAATATGAGCTTTTAAGAATGAACTAAAACTTCTAGATAATTATTTACTATGAATAACCGCATCGATGAAATTGAAGAGCTTTTAATACAAAAGCTAGAGCCCACCCGTTTAATTATTGATGACAAAACTCACCAACATTTAACTCACGCAGGACACTCTCCTTCTAAGATACATCTCTTAATCGAAATTGAATCCCCTCTTTTTTTAAATAAAAGCAAAATTCAGCAGCATCAGTTGGTGTTGAAAATTTTAAAGCCCTATTTAAAAGACGTGATTCACTCCGTTTCTTTATCCACTCATATTTCAGAAAATTAAGGAAAAACTCATGAAAAAAGCATTTTATATTACAGCTGTTTATTCCATCATTGTCATTTGTGGTGGCTTAGTCGGTTGCTTTATTGCAGGAAGTATCCCTTCACTTGTTGCAGGGCTTGTCTTTGGAGGATTAATCGCATTAAACTCTTATAAAATATATAAAGGTAACGTTAAAGGGATGACTCTGTCATTGATTCAATCTCTTATACTAGGAAGCTTCTTCCTTTATAGACTAAAAGTTACAGGAAAATTCATGCCCGCTGGAATGATGGTGATCATTAGTTTTGCTGTAACTATTTTACTCTTGATCTTACACCCAAAAGAGCAAAAGCAATCTTAGTCGTCACAACTCTTTGATAAAACTCTTACAAAAAAATTATTTACAATAATGAAATAATTAGTGGATCCTTTTGGCTAAATATATCTTTAAAAGGAGATACATATGCACGGAATTGGTTTAGATCATCCTATTTTTGAAGTTGGAATGGAATACATGATAAAAAATTATCCTGAGTTATTCACCCGTAATAACATTCCTAAGAATATCAGCTTCTACCAAGAATTTAAAGCGGGAGATACTTTCCCAATTATATTCAAAGCTGATGGAGATTTTATGTCTTTAGAATCTTCTCCACAAACACTCACATTTAAATGTGATGTTTTTGTTAAAGCCAACAAAGATACAATTCTTTTTAGTCTAGACCAAAATAAATGGATGGAGTTATCAGAATTATTTACAGGTAGCTTAAATGTGATGATTATTCAGCAAGATGATAATTCTAAAGGTTTAGTAGATCTTTTTGTCAATACAGTAAAACCGCAAGAGCCGTTAGCTACTGAGCCTGACCAAGTCTAAAAACTTTTTAAACAAAAAGGGTGTCTTGCTTTCAAAAGACATCTTTTTGTTTATCATGGGGTGTACAAATTCTAGCTTGTGCGCGTAAAGAGCTATTCCTTTAAACTGAGACTGATCAGAGCCGTATTTGACATCACCAACAATCGGGTGCCCCTCTTCACTCAAGTGAACGCGAATTTGATTTCTTTTTCCTGTTTGTAAAACGATTTTAAGTAAACTAAACTCGTCTGTTTCAGAAATGACTTGATAATGAGTGATTGCTTTTATTCCGCGATTATTATGACTGATATGAACTTTATATTTGCCGTCATCGACAATATTTCGCTCAATAGTCCCCTGCTTCTCTTTCATTTTCCCACGAACAATTGCTCGGTATTCGCGATGAATTTCTCGTTTGGCAAATAGAGATTTAAAAGGCTCAAATGCTTCTTGATTTTTGACATAGATTAGAGGGCCAGCAACCTCTTTATCTAATCTGTGAACTGGAAGTATTTTATCTGGCTTAAAGTAATTTTTTAAATATTGATGAACATTGCGCTCTCTCGGGTCAAGGCTTGCAACTGACAGCATTCCAATCGGCTTTTCGATTACAGCTATATAAGCGTCGACATAGCGCAATTCAAATGGGAGTTCAAAATTTTTCTTTTTATCTAAAATAATTTCTTCACTCGTGTCAATAAGCTGATCTTTTTTCTTAATCACCCGATTTTGAACCACAACACGGCCTTGTTTGAGCCATTTTTGGATCGATTGCTTAGAACTTTCAGGAAATTTTTCACATAAAAGCTCGAATATAGTTTGTTTATTTGTTTTCATAGAGACAAGGTTGTGATTCTAAAATAGATATAATAAAACATTAGAGCATATGATTAAATAACAATTTACGAATTATATCTTTAAAAGGTAAAATAGTTGCAGTTTATACCTTATCCCCAATAAAAAGATGCAACTTATAGAAATCATTGAAGAAAAGATTTTAAAGCACATCCCT
>CAZJSX010000240.1:0-2807 GCA_964548845.1 uncultured bacterium
GGGGAAATTCTCGCAAGGGGATGGTGTTTATGGGGAGAAGAGGACAAATTGCTTCATGGGATCCTTTTGAAACTAATAGCAACTATAACATAGTGGTTGTAGGGGCCTCTGGACAGGGAAAATCTGTCTTTATGCAAGATTTAATGACTTCTGAGCTTGGAAAAGGAAATCGCGTTTTTGTATTAGATTTAGGAAGAAGTTTTGAAAAACTGTGTAAAATCTTAAATGGTCAATATCTCTTTTTTAATGAGACAAGCAATTTAAATTTAAACCCATTTCACATTGTTGAAAAAAGTTCTGGAAGTGAAAACATTAATCTTTTTGTCGATATGGTTACTTCCATTATTGCGACGATGGCGATGCCAGATGAGCCTATAGATAAAGAGAGCAAGTCACTGCTCAACACAGCTGTAAAATTAGCCTGGGAACAAAAAAAAGGTTTGGCTGCGGTTGACGATGTGATTGAGAATATCAGTCAATGTTCATATCAATCAGAGCTCATGAAAGGCGCCGCTGAGAGTCTTTGTTCTGGCTTAAAGCGCTATACTCGCTCGGGTGCTTATAGTAATTATTTCTATGGAACAGAAGATATCAATTTCAAAAGCGATTTAGTTGTAATAGAAACAGAAGAGCTCAAAAATATGCCTGATTTGCAAGCTGTCATCATGCAAATTTTTGCTTTAAATATCTCAGGTCAAGTTTTTATGGGGGATCGAGAAAAACGCAGCTATATTTGTATTGATGAAGGCTGGGATCTTTTAAAAAGCCCACAAATGGAAGGGTTCATTGAAAGCATGGCTCGTCGTTTAAGAAAGTATAATGGTGCGTTGATCGTAGGAACTCAAAGTTTAAGTGACTTTGATCGTTCAAAAGGAGCTCAAGCAGCCTTTTTAAACTCGAATTGGGTGGTTATTGTTGGAGGTAATGCTGAGCTTGTTAAATTAATTCAGGAAAAAGAAATTATCCCTTCGATGGATGGAGGTTTAGCAGAAACTTTGAGATCTATGCGCAAAGTTGATGGTAAATATGCAGAAGCCTTCATCTATGATAAAAATCGTCAAGTTGGTTCAGTTAATCGGTTAGTATTAGATCCTTTCTCTTCTATGCTTTATTCAACAAAAGCTGAGGAGTTCCAAGTTGTTCAAGAGCTTGCCAAATTTGGAGTGTCTGTCGAAGAGGGTATTGAATGGCTCATCAAAAACAAAGACTTAGTTAGAGAGCTGAGATTAGAAGGCTATAAAATCAGCTCAATTGTTGCAAAACTTTATAACTCTTCAGAAAAGAGTTTTGATTTAACCCACAGGTTGCAGAAAATGTCAGTATCTAAACAACAACCTACGGAGATTCAATCATGAAAAAATATCTTTTGATGCTGTTATTAGCTCTAACTTGCTTTGCCTGGATGGAAGCAAAAGACTTTGGGAAAAAAGGACAAACTTTCGAAGTGTCAGAAGAGGATCTAGCTAATGCCATAATGAAGAGAATTTCAGAAAAATTAGCAAACCCTGACCAGGATTATGAAAAAAAAACAGAAGAAGCAATAAAAAGAGCTATCGAAAATCCAAAATGTTTCACTAGTGTTGAAGGGTTGATAGAAGCAACTGAATATCGTATTTCATATTACGATCCTGTTGTGGCCTTAACGGAAGATATCAAATTACCGTTTGGTAAATTTTTAGCTAAAAAAGGCCAAAAAATAGATCCAACAAAATACCAGGGAGATCCTGACTTTGGATTTATTTTCTTTGATAGTACTAATCCAAATCATCTCGCATGGGCAAAGCAGCAAGATCATTTTTATGACTGGGTTTTAGTTAAAGGAAATCCAATTGAACTTGAAGAACAAGAGGATCGCTTGGTTTATTTCGATCAGTTTGGTTCTTTAGTGAAAAAATTCAAAATCAAACAAATCCCATGCCGAGTTTCTCCTCATGGGAAAATGTTGAAAATAGAGGAGATTCCTCTAAAGTGAAGCTTGAGTAGATGAGATTTATTTGGGGATTATTTTTAATTAGCTTTTCGTTATTAGCTTTAGATTTATCACAAATTGATCCATCTATTTTAAAAGATATCAATGAAGTCGTTGAAGCCTCTAAAAATATGACGAATCCTCAACGCTCGCTATCTGCATCAGAAGATTTAACTAAGTCTGAACAATGCAAAGGGTGTCCATCTTTACCTCAAGGATATGACTCAGGCTTAATGGTCTTAGTGTCAGCAACTCTTCCAGATCTCAGCTGGGAAGAGCATTCACATTATTTAGAAAAATGTGGTGGAAAGTTTGTCATGAGAGGTTTCCCAAAAAATAGTTTTAGAAGATTTATTCAGTTCGTCAAAGCCAAAAAAGATCAAGGTGTATTTGCAAGTATTGAATTGGATCCTGATTTATTTGAAAAATATCATGCTCAAGCCGTTCCCGCAATTATCTTAGATGATGGGAAATCTTTTGATAAGATAGAGGGAAATATTTCTGTTCTGACAGCATTAGAGTTATTTGCTAAAAGCGGTTCCACTGCCAAGCTAGCAAAAGAATTACTTTTTCAAATCAAACAATCTAAAACTTCCGAGGTGCTTTATGAAAGCCATTAGAAGTTTAGGGTTATTTTTAAGTGTAATCTCATTAGTTTCATCTCCACTTTGTGCTGGAAATGGCAAGTTTTTAAATCCTATAACAGATGTTTGTTGGAAATGTATGTTTCCATTGCAAGTGGCTGGTTATGATTTATACAAAGGTGGAGAGACAAGCCATTCAAGTGATAAAGATCGCAAAAAATTATGCCATTGCCCTTCAGAAAAGAAGGAAATGC
>CAZJSX010000241.1:0-2800 GCA_964548845.1 uncultured bacterium
CATTAGGGCTAGTCTAAAGCAGTGCTCAGCCACACTTTCTTGTTCTCCATTAGAGAGCCAACTGTGTCGCTTTTCCATTTTGAGATTCTGGATTAAGTGTATGATTTTGAGTATGTTAGAAAGCATGTTTTTTAAGACCTCTAAATTGATTTTTCTACTTGCAGACTGCTGATTATCAATCAGTTATACATAATATTTTAGTTGACATTTTAAGATATTTATTATATACTTGCTATAGGTAAATAACAACGTTTAGGTTCAAGTTATGTCTATGTCGTGGCTTTCAAGCATCGCTTCTTACGTCCCAGGTTTTGGCAGTTCACAAGCACAAGTACCGCCAGTTGCTTCCAATACTCCCAATAGCGCTGCTATTACTGTTGAAATGAGCCCACAAAGGCAAGAAACGGCTGACCGCATCAATCAACTAGCTCCCAGTGAGATTGCCTCTTCAAATGCTTTGAATATTAACTTTAATGGTACCACGCAACACCTTGTTGTCGCATTAACTTATAACGGTCACAGGGCGCCTCTTGAAAGAGCAAAATTAGAACATCTAACTAAAGCAACACAGGCAGTTTTTGAATTAACACATGAAGCTCTTAAACAAGAAAAACAAGCAATTGAAAATGAACTAGGGAAAAAAAGAGCTAGCAAAAAGAAAGTTACTGTAAAAGAGGTTAAAGAACTGGATAAGCTCAAGGGTAAACTTGCTATTTTGAATAATATCTCCTCTTTTAGCTTCCTCCAAAAAGGAAGTCAGCCTTACTTAAAAGTCATTTCTAAAGACCCAAATCAAGAACCCTTATGGATTCATTTGGATTCTGATATCTTTGGAGATATACATAAATTAGCTCAGAGAAACGTTGAGAATGAAGTGCATCGCTTGCAAGCTCTATTTGAAACTGATGGACTGGAGCAGGCTGATGTTCGAAAACTAGATGTCATGAAATACTATCTAGAAAGTAGAAATTATATTTCTTTAGAATCACCCCCTCAAATTATAAGACATGCTGATGGTCGATGCTTTATCCAATTTGAGCGTGAAAATGGAGATATTGAGCCTATTGAAATTGATTCTAAGCTTCACCCTCACGTTGGAGCCAAACATTTACAAATTGATGAATTTTTCAATAACTTCATCGAAGCTTGTAATGCCATTGTTGAAAATGACAAAAAGTTTGCCAAAAAAGTAGGTATTACAAATCAACAACAGCAACAAACAGTGGAACAACAAAAACAATTAGCCGCAGCGCAGCAACAACAAGCCCTATTGCAAGCTCAAACAACTGCTGCAAACAATCAAGCAGCGCAACCACAATCGCAAGCTGTTAGTTAAACAAAACAAGCCAATTCTTTAAGAGAAACTCCGGGGTGCCTTAGCATCATTAAGCGATCAAACCCCACTGCCACACCAGTGCATTGTGGTAACTTCTCATTGGCTTTAATAAAATCATGATCGATCGGCAAAGCAGCTTTACCCAGCATCTTTCTTTTTTCATTTAACTTTTCATATCTTTGCTTAAGTTCATGATCCCCACTAAGTTCATCATACCCATTAGCCAACTCCAGCCCTTGATGGTATAATTCAAATCTCAAAGCCACTTGCAAGTCGTCTACTACAGCTAATTTAGAGAGCGCTGCTTGTTCTTTAGGAAAGTGAGTGACAACAGTTAAAACATCCCCATCAAGTTTCGGCTCGATCAGTTGAGAGAAAATAATATTGAGTAAGTCACTGTAAGATTCTTTTTCTAAATCGCATTGCAGCTCGAGGTGCTTTTCAATGAATGAGATTAATTCTTTTGATTTAGCCGTTGGATAATCAATGCCAGTATATTTAAAAAATAGATCGCAATAGCTCCACTTTTCAATTTGAGCAATAGGCTTGAAAAGCTTCACAAATTCAATAGTTTCGTCAATTAACTCTTGATAATTTAACTTTTCACGATACCACTCAACCATAGTAAACTCCACATGATGGCGAGAGCCCTTTTCATGGTCGCGAAAAACGTGCCCCAAAAAATAGACATCTCCACTTTTCAATGCTAAGAGCTTTTTAAGATAAAGCTCTGGAGAGGTATGTAAAAAAGCAAGTTGATTTGTGCAATAAGTAACAGGGATGGGATCGATAAAATCATCGATGTTGCAAAAAGAATTTAAAGTTGGAGCATCAACTTCTAAAACACCCCTCTCTTCGAAAAAAAGACGGGATTTTTTTAACATCAATGCTCGATCTTTTAGAATCGCAACTTTATTGATTGGCTGAACGTGCGACATATTCGCCTGTGCGCGTATCTACTTTTACACGCTCACCTTGATCAATAAAAATAGGGATTTGAATTTTAGCGCCACTTTCAGTGATGGCTGGTTTTAACACTCGTCCTGACGCAGTGTCTCCACGAGCACCTGGGTCTGTCTGTACAATTAGCAAGTCCATGAAAATGGGTGGATCGACGTTGATTGGAGCTTTATTGTAAAAAATGATTCGATAGATTTGCTCTTCCATCAGCCACTGAACACCATCGCCAATTTGGCTTAGAGGGATTGCAATTTGCTCAAAAGTTTGATCATCCATGAAAAAGACACTTTCGTTGTCTTTGTAAAGCATGCGCATATCGGTCTCTTCAATATCAGCAAGATCTAGTTTTTCACCAGATTTATAAGTTTTTTCGACAACGCGCCCATTGAGTAGATTTTTAACTCTCACGCGAGTAAAAGCTTGTCCTTTTCCCGGTTTTACAAAATCTAAAGAGACGATGACGTAAGGTTGATTTTCAATTTCTACCTTCATTCCACTTTTAGC
>CAZJSX010000242.1:0-2788 GCA_964548845.1 uncultured bacterium
ATAATGACATCCAATTGATTTTTCTTTGATTTTATCTTAGTTCTTTGGCTACAGTTGCATTTTTAAAAAATACAATAAGGAAGACAAATGAGTGAAGAGTTTGATGTGATTGTAATTGGTGCTGGTCCTGGTGGTTATGTCGCAGCGATACGAGCCGCGCAACTAGGTTTCAAAACACTCATTGTTGAAAAAGAAAATCATTTGGGCGGAACTTGCTTAAATGTCGGTTGCATTCCTTCTAAAACCCTTCTTTATTATTCAGAACAACTTTATCAAGATCAATCCCATCGCTCTAAATTTGGATTAGAGTTTTCTCAAATCGCCATGAATTTCCCTAAATTGATGCAAACCAAATTAGGTGTGATTAAAGGTTTAAATATGGGGATTGGAGGATTATTTAAGAAAAATAAAATCACTCATAAAGTCGGTCTTGCTAGTTTTAAAAGCGCTAATCAATTGCAAGTGGGTCAAGAGATTGTTACAGGTAAGCATATCATTATTGCAACAGGATCAGAGCCAAAAGCTCTCCCTTTTTTACCATTTGATGAGTTAAGTGTGGTTTCATCAACAGGAGCACTTGGTTTAAAAGAAGTTCCCAAAAAGCTTGTTGTGATTGGAGCGGGCGTTATTGGATTAGAGTTAGGATCGGTTTACAAGCGCTTGGGCTCGCAAGTTGTCTTTATTGAAGCTTTGGATCGAATTGGTGGAAGTTTAGATGCTACGATCTCCCAAACCCTTTTAAAGAGCATGCAAAAGCAAGGGTTAGAATTTTATTTATCTCATAAGGTTGTTAAAGCTGAGAAGCGGGGAGGCGAACATGTCATCACAGCTCAATCTCCACAAGGAGAAAATAAAGAATTTGCCGCAGATGTGGTGTTAGTTTCAATAGGACGCAGCCCTTACACGAAAGATTTAAATTTAGATGCCGCAGGAATACAAAAAGAAGCTAATGGGTGTATTAAAATTAACGGGCAATTACAAACAAGTGCTCAAAATGTTTATGCAATCGGTGATGTAGTTGATGGGCCGATGCTTGCACACAAAGCATCTGAAGAAGGGGTTGCGGTTGTTGAAAAAATTGCAGGTAAAAATGCTCATGTCAATTATATCAGCATTCCGAATGTAATATACACCTCTCCGGAAGTAGCAACTGTTGGATTTAGTTTAGAGAGTGCTCAAAAGCATGGTATGGATGCCATCATGGGATCTTTTCCTTATCTTGCCAATTCTAGAGCTCATTGTGTTGATGCAAAAGAGGGGCTTGTTCAGGTGATTGTTGAAAAAAGCACCGATCGAGTCATTGGTATGAACATCATGAGTGAGCATGCAGGGGAGATGATCGCACTAGGCTCGCTTGCTATTGAAATGGGAGTCACTGCTAAAAAATTAGGAGGGCTTTGTTTTGCTCATCCAACGTTTTCTGAAGCGATTAAAGAGGCTGCTTTGGCTGTACACAAAGAGGCTATCCATTTTTAACAACAGTTGCAAAAACGTTCATATTTTGCTTGAAGCTTTTATTAATCGGTTCATCAGTGCTGCATTATGAGAAATTTCATCATCGCAAAGTACAACTATTTCATCACAATTTAGTTGGTCTGCTAAGCGCAGATTGGCATAAAGTGATTTGTTTGAGAGTTTTAATGCTTTGGCAAATAAGGCTTTTTTATTAGATAGCACCATCCTTTTGAGTGATATTTCTTTATGACAATGATTTATTAGGGAGATTTCATCATAAAATAGTTTCATGCTAGCTTGTGGTGCGTAGTGTCGATATTTCATTCCAGGAGAAGTGACCTTTTCATCTTTTAATAGAGTTGCAATAAAGATTTCCTTTTTCAAAACTGTCTCAATTTGTTCTTTGCTAATTGATCCTGGTCTCAAGATTTTAATTTGAGAATCTAACAAACTTACAACTGTTGACTCTATTCCTATTTCAGAGGGCTTATCGCTTACAACAGCAGCTATTTGTCCATCAAAGTCGTCCAAAACATGTTGATAATGCGTTGCGCTGGGTTTTCCTGATAAATTTGCTGATGGAGCAACCAAAGGTTTGCCGACCATTTTAAGAAGCTTTCGTGCAATAGGGTGAGAAGGAATTCTTACAGCAACAGTATCGAGTCCTGCTGAAATAGTATAGGGAACTGCTGGGTGTTTTTTTAAAATTAAAGTTAGCGGCCCTGGAGAAAAGACTTCTGTAAGAGAGTAAAAGTCTTTAGGGATATCAACAGCTAAGTTATGCACGTCAGAAACCGAATGTATATGAACGATTAAAGGGTTGTCTTGTGGTCTTCCTTTAACTTTGAAAATATTTTGAATTGCTTTTTCAGATGAAATAATAGCCCCTAATCCATACACGGTTTCCGTAGGAAAAGCTACATTTTGTTCTTGCAAAAGCATTTCTGCTGCTCTTTGCAATTGGTTGGGTAAAATAATTTGTGTTTTTGATTCTGAGGTCATATTTAATAAAAAATTTAGTTAATTATATATCAAAATGATTAATAAATTCTAGTTGGATTGTCTAATTTTATATTAGAGGTCATTTTACTAGCTAAAATCAGAGATAATATGATCTACAACATAATTTGCGAGCTCTGAAGTGGCATCCGAGGCGTTGTCTTGTTTTAAGATTGCAATTTGGGCATCTTGAAGCTGGGGAAGATCTTTAATAATTTGAAAATCTTTAGGTACCATTTTTTGCGGTAAAACAGAAATCCCGAGTTTGGCCCTTACTGCTGCTAGTGTTCCTGCCAAGCTTGGACTTGTGTAAACGATCCTCCATGGAATGGAG
>CAZJSX010000243.1:0-2761 GCA_964548845.1 uncultured bacterium
TGGGGCGCTCCATTCAGTCGGTAGCACTGGCCCATAATCCCGCCGACAACAAAGACGTAGTCAATGCCCTGGAATACGATCAATATGGCCGGGTAAGCAAAACCTACACGCCTTATGTCAGCACAGCCAGCACTCCCGGAGCCTACGTAGCAGTGCCCGGTGGCCAAAAATTCAACCAGATCAGCTACGAAGCCTCCCCGCTCAACCGCCCCCTGAGCGTGGTAGCCCCCGAAACCTGGCATACCGCCACCTTCAGCTACAGCACCAACAGTGCTGCCGATCAGGTAGCCCTCGATGGCACCTTGAGCACTTATTACGCTGCGGGGCTTTTGTACAAACGCAGCATGACCGATGCCGATGGCAACCAAACCATTGGGTTTATGGACAAACTGGGCCGCAGTATACTCTCCCGCAGTGCCGACCCCACGGGTGCCCAAAAAGCAGATACTTACAGCCTTTACGACAACAAAGGCCGCATCACCCATACCCTGCCCCCCCAGACTACCATCGGTAGTGACGATCTCATTTACCGTTATCTCTATGATGCTGCCGACAACCTGACCGACCTCAAACAACCCGACGCAGACTGGGTGAAAATCTGGTACAACAACAAGGATCTTCCGGCCTTGTACCAGGATGGCAATATGCGGGTCGGTACCCAAAAATACCTGGCTACCAATTACGATGCTTATGGCCGGGAGATCAATACGGGTTTTGTAGGCAGCATGCCCTCCAACCTTGGCAGCATCGGCTTTGCCAGCACGGAAGATGTGATGTCGGAACTGATTTATGGGACGAATACCGAAACCAACCCCATCCGCAAAGTCAGCCTGCTGCAAACGCGGTACAAAACCCTCACCTTTGATGGCAACAACAACCTGGTACTGGGTACCAACTTCTTTTACGATTCATACGGTCGGGTAAGTTATACCCTCAGCAACGACAGCTGGCTTTCGTCCACCTACGACGAACGAATGGATTATACTTACGACATGCGGGATAATGTGTTGAACCAAATTTACAGCCAAAACGTCAACTCGGCCCCCAAAACCTTCAAACACACCTGGGAGTACGATACCTGGGACCGAATGATCAACTATTTCCTCAACCCCAC
The DNA here is from genome assembly GCA_964548845.1 of uncultured bacterium. Lineage (GTDB taxonomy): Bacteria > Chlamydiota > Chlamydiia > Chlamydiales > JAAZZY01 > CAZJSX01. The sequence continues at coordinate 1,115 of CAZJSX010000243.1, forward strand.
TACCAGTACCGACAATGGTCAGCAAATCGCCCACTACGACTACGACCTGCGTGGCCGCCTCACCCAGCGCAACCTGGGCAAGTACGGTGCCAGCAGCAACTGGCTCCAAATCCTGAACTATACCTACAACGAACTGGACTGGCTCACCGCCATCAACCCCCAGGGCAGCAGCGGGCTGGGCACTACCCAAAACATGAACGAACCCCTGGGGATTCCCACTCCAGGTGCCCCATCTGTGCCAAGTGCTGACCCTGAGGCCAACGACCTCTTTTTTCTGGAACTAAAATACCACGACCCCTACGCCAACCTGGATGTACCCGCCATCAGCCGCAAATCTGGCGACATCAGCCAGGTGTGGTGGCGTGCCCGTGGCCGCAACCGCGAAGGCTACGGCCTCACTTACGACTACCTGGGGCGCATGACCAAAGCCCAACACGTACGCCTGGCCAATGGTAGTAGCTCGACTACCCCTGGTGCTCGAATCATCAACAACTACTCAGAACAACTGGAGTACGCCGACCAGCGGGGCAACATTGCCCGCATCCTGCGTTATGGCATGAACTATACCAGTGGCAGCCAGGCCGGCAGTGGCGTGATCGACGATCTCCAGTTCATCACCGAGCCTGGTCGCAACCGCATTCAACGCATCAACGAACAAGCCAGCGACCTGGTGTTCAAACTCAAAGGCTTCCGGCCCAAAACCGAAGCCAATGGCAGCACCTCCACCGGAGGAATAGACTATACCTACGACGCCAATGGCAACCAAATTTCCGACCCGCACAAAGGCATCACAAGCATCCAGTACAACTACCTGAATCTGCCGAGCTTGATCACCTATACCGATGGCCGCAAAATCGAGCAGCGCTACGATGCAGCGGGGAACCTGACCTCCCGCTTGATGACGGGTGATGCTACCACCCCAGCCAACAACTACTTCCAAGTCTACGTATACGGCACCGAATACCGGGGCGGCAGCATCGAAAGTGTAGCCCACCAGGAAGGAAGGCTATACCGCTCGGGCGGCAGCAACAGCAGCCCGGTATGGCGCTACGAGTACAGCATCAGCGACCACCTGGGCAACACCCGCCTGACCTTTGCCGACAAAACCCCTGCCGACGGCATCATCAAAGTTGAAGACGGCGAAGTACTGGAAGAGGCGCACTACTACCCCTTTGGCCTCGCCATGGAAGGCCCCTGGATGAACGATGCCGCTGCACTGGACAACCGCTACAAGTTTAATGGAATTGAACGGGTGCAGGATTTTGGGCTGAATGTGGACATGGCAATGTATCGGGCGTATGATCCGGCGATTGGGCGGTGGTGGCAGGCTGATCCCATTGCCAAAGCTTGGGAGAACCCGTATGCGGCGATGTACAATAATCCGATGAATTGGAGTGATATGCTGGGGGCTCATCCCTCCAAAGGGGATACGACTTTACCCGAAGTTACCGTGAGAGCCAAACGGATTGAAAATAATTCTCCGATTACTAATTTGCAATTTTATCCGGAAGGCCTATATTTACAAAAGGGAACGTCCTGGTATAAAGTTACTGAGGCACCCTTGGCTGAAGGCGGTGGTCGCTTATACGGGTATGACGCCCGAGCAGGCTGGGTGTTTGTGAGTAGTAGTTACAGGGATTATAAATC
>CAZJSX010000244.1:0-2759 GCA_964548845.1 uncultured bacterium
CAAATACAGGTCTAATTCCTGAAGAAGTGACGCTCTCTATTAGAAAGTCGACCCCCGTTACAGTTTCTTCTAGACTCGTTGTAAATTTGATTGAGGGGTTTAGTTTATGATTTTTTAAATGAGGATGCTCTCTAGTGCGACTTAAGTGATCTGCTAGCTCTTTCCTACGACACCATACTGTGACATCATAGCCTTTATGGGACAAAAGATTTGCTAGGCAAACACCCCAAGTTCCCCCTCCTAAATATCCTATTTTCATTTTTTGACTCTTCAATATCATATTAGATCAATTTAACATTTCTCAAGTTTGCAAGACAGATGATTTTTAATTTGCTCAGCAAGGCTCAAGCCCCGCTCTTTCCAAGAGAGAACTTTGCTCTCTTTAATTTCACGACTAAGCCGCTCATAAACGGCTTGATCGGTTAAACTTTTAATTGCAGCAATCAATGCTTTTTTATTTGCTGGCTCATAAGTTAAGATCCCTTTAGACACATGCTCTTTGACAATCTCTAAATCTGGGGCAATAATGGGCCGTCTTAAAGCTAAATATTCATAAATTTTGGTGTGAGCGACATAAGGCATTCTTTCTGTATTTTCAAATGTCGTGATAAAAGCATCTGCCTCTTTTAAAACTTCATGAAACTGATCTGGATTGACAAAGCCTTTAAAAATCACTCGATCTAAAATTCCATTTTTCTGACAAAAATCTTTGTAGAGATCAATTTGATAAGCGCTGCCTCCCACAATATGCAAAATGACATCTGAAACTTCTTTAATCGCCTCTAAAAGGGTAAAGACCCCTTGTTTGGTATAAAGTTGCCCGACATAAAAAAGATGAAAAGGATGATGCATCTTAGGCTCTGGCAAAGGGGCAAAATCACATGCGAGCGAAACTAACTCTATGGGAGTTGTCAGATGATAGGGATCATTTTTTAAAATCTGTTTGAGAGCTTCGGTGGTCACAGTAACTAGATCACATCGATTAAAAATAGTGCGCTCTAAATGGATTAAACTTGTGTCTGGTGTCGATATATTAGGATACCATCCCAACTGATGCACTTCATATAAATATAACGTTTTTTCTAATCGCTTTTTGAGTAAAAAATTCATCTGCTTGATCACAGAGCAGATCACCACATCTGGCTTTTCTTTTTGTATATAGCGAAGCGTGGACCATAAAAAGACAAAGTTCCAATTGAGATTTAAAAAATTATTACGCCTTAAAATCGGCAACTGAACAATTTTTAAGGGATTGTCGGGTTCTATTTTATAAAAAGAAAAAAGCTCTTCTTTGTTTAAAGATCCTTTGCCACATAAGAGAGTGACGTCTGCACCCTGAGCTGCAAGCGAGGCGCAGTTGCGGACAATATAGGCATCATGAGCCTTTCTTAGAGGTAAAATCTCATTATAAGGGTAAATAACTTTCATTTTACTTACGTCTTTATTATCTCTTTATTTATAATCAATCTTTATGGATCAGACTACCTTAATAAAATACTTAACAGATCATAACAAACAAAGTTTACTCTCTCTTATTGAGCCATTACTAGGTAGAACTTTGCTAGATCAACAAATTTTAAATCTTAACCTGCCGGCACTTGAGAGGCAAGCTGATTTATTGAATTTGGAACTAAATTCTTCGATTAATCTCAAACCCTATTCTAAATGGAACTTAAGTGGCTCTGCTTTAAAAAAAGAACTTGGGTTAAAGCTTTTAAAACAAGGCAAATGCGCCTCGTTATTGATTGCAGGAGGACAAGGGACAAGGCTTAATTATTCAGCTCCCAAGGGAACTTTCCCTGTCACCTTAATTCAACAAAAAAGTTTATTTCAATTTTTTGCCGAAAAAGTTTTAGCTGCCAGTCATCTTGTAAAAAAAGATCTCCCATTTGCCATTATGACCTCTCCTTTAAATGACAAAGAAACTCGCGCTTTTTTTCAAAATCACAGCTATTTTGGTCTTAAAGAACATCAAGTCTATTTTTTCTCACAAAAAATGCTCCCCTTTCTAGATTTTGATGGAAAACTTTTTTTAGAAAGTGAACATCAAATGGCTCTAGGGCCTGATGGAAATGGGGGATGTTTTGAAAATCTTTTTGATTCCAATATCGGAGAGACTTGGAAAAGCTTGGGCATTGAGTACATTCATGTCTCACTGATTGATAACCCTCTAGCTGACCCTTTTGATTTAGAGATGCTCGGTGAATTTGCACAAAGTGATTGTGACATTGTTTTAAAAGGATGTTTAAGAAAATCCTCGGATGAGAAAGTAGGAATTTTTGCTCAGATCGATAATAAGCTACAAGTGATCGAATACCACGAAATCCCAAGCCACTTTAAACCCGATAGCCCCCCATGCGCCAATTTAAGTCTTTTTACCCTAAAGATGGACTTTGCCAAAGAGATGTCTAAGCAAAAGCTTCCTCTTCACAAAGTTAAAAAGAAAGCATCTTACTATGACGAGACGCAAAAAGAAACCATTACTCCAAAACAAGAAAATGCATGGAAATTTGAGCAGTATCTTTTTGACATTCTCCCTTTTGCTAAGCATCCCCAATTAATTGTAGCCGATCGTCAAGAGATTTTCTCTCCTTTAAAAAATGCAACTGGTGAAGGTTCTATAAGCTGTGTACAACAAGATCTTTTGAATAAAGAGCGCAAAATGTTTGAAAGTCTTTGTGGACAAAAGGCGCCTGATTTTCCTTTTGAGCTCTCTCCTCAATTTTACTACCCCACCACAGAGCTAACACAGCGTTGGC
>CAZJSX010000245.1:0-2736 GCA_964548845.1 uncultured bacterium
AAATGGCGATTAACCATGAACATTGGTGATTTTTTATTGAGCCATCCCTGCGGCATAGGACATCGCTTAGCTATCACCCCTTTTGGAGGATTAAGAACGGCTTGGATTTGTCAAAAAATGGATCTGACACTTACTGAAACTTCTGGCATTTTTCCAAATCTCTCACCTCAACCCATACATTCTTATAACGGATCAAAAAGCTGGGCTATTGGCCCTAAATTTGGAGCCGAAGTTAATGTTTTAATTGGCTGTGGCTTTAAAATTGTTGGGACAGGGTCTGCAAGTTTACTTTATACTGATTATACTACCGTCTATCACAATGAACAATTAGCCTCACCAGATGCTTATCCAACAAGCAATATCTCTGCAGTAATTAAGAATCAACAAACACTTAGACCCGCTTTAGATTGTGGACTTGGCTTTGCTTGGGGAAAATATGTTTTTCATAATCATTGCTACTTCAATTTGTCAGCTACTTATGATTTCATGTATTGGTGGAACCAAAATATGATGAGACAAATGCTAAGCCAACTTTGGAATAGAAGCTCTAGTAATGGCGATCTTTATCTAAATGGACTCACTTTATCAGCAAGTTTTAGTTTTTAAGCCAATTGTCTTAATTTTCTCTGAAAAAAGAAATGAGCCTTGTTGTGAAGCTTTTGGCTATTCTGAAAGGCTTATTGCTAAATGGCCAAGCTAATGCGCTCAAAAGTCCAAACTGTTTAAAAATGATGTGCCAAAAATTAAAAAACTCTTTTAAATTTAAAGTTCCACGCCCAGTTCTCATATCATAAGTTGTCGTTGCCCAAAAAGTCATGGCAACCTTGATACTTTTGTCTTTATAGAGTTTGCACAAAAGATCAAAAATACTCTTCTTATAGGAAGTATATTGATAATTGAGACCTCCAATTTTTTGAATCATAGAAACTTTAAACCAAGTCGATGAGGGAGAGGTTGGATAATAACCTCTCTTCAACCAATTTTTGTTGTACGGAAAGCAGCTAAAATTAGGGTCGATTTCTTCAAATGTTTTAGAAATTGCCTGACTGAATTTTTTAAATGATGATTGTGTTAAATAAGTTCCAGAGAAAACCAAATCAGGCTTTAAATTATCAAAAGCGACATGTGAAATATGGCTTAAAGCTGAAACATTCAGATACTGAGTTCCCGGTAATAAAAAAGCGACATACTCTCCAGTCGCTATTGAAAACCCCTTACCGATCATAAGCGGAAGGTTAAAGCGAGTTACATAATAGACTCGATCAATATGCTCTTTATATCTCTCTAAAAGCTCTGCTGTAAAATCAAATGATCCCGCATCGACAATAATGAGCTCTTTTTCAACCCCAATTTGTTCAATGCAACTTTGCAGCGAGCGCTCTAAAAGATGAGCCTGGTTATAAGTGGGAATGACAATCGTGATCTTGGAAAGATCCTTTTTGGCTTTTGGGGTATAGTGATCTTGAATCCTAGCCCATGCCTCAATGTCTGGTTTAATATCTTCAATACTCATAAAAACCACCATATTTAAAAGACGAAAAAAGTAAAAATAAATTTAATCTTTTTATAAGATGCTGAATACAAGTTATAAAGTTAATAATTGTGCATAAAAATGTCTCTGCTTTAAACTGCTTTCATGCAATATTTCCAAGACTTAATTCAAAAACTGACTGATTACTGGCAAAAACAGGGTTGTGCCGCTCAATTCGGCTACGACTTAGAAGTTGGTGCTGGGACATTTAACCCCGCAACTTTCTTTAGATCTGTTGGACCTGAGCCTTATAATACAGCCTATGTGGAACCAAGCCGCAGACCCTCTGATGGCAGGTATGGAGTGAATCCCAATAGGATGCAGCACTTTTTTCAATTCCAGGTCATTCTAAAGCCCTCTCCTTTAGATATCCAAAAGCTCTATCTCAACTCTTTAAAAGAGATTGGTCTCGACATTCAAAAACATGACATTCGCTTTGTTCACGATGACTGGAAATCCCCTTCTTTAGGCGCTTGGGGACTTGGCTGGGAAGTATGGGTAGATGGAATGGAAGTCTCTCAGTTTACTTACTTTCAACAAGTAGGGGGAATTGATTTAGAGGTCATTCCTGGAGAAATCACTTATGGACTTGAGAGAATTGCCACCTATTTACAAGGTGTTGACAATGTCTATGATTTAAAGTGGAACTCTCATTTAACTTATGGAGATATCTATCGCCAAAATGAAATTGAATGGAGTACCTATAATTTTGAAGAATCTGACAGTAATCTATGGAAAGAGATTTTTGAGACCTCAGAAAAAGAGGCGCTTGCTTTAATCGACAAAAAACTCCCAATTCCCGCTTATGATTTTGTATTAAAAACATCTCACGCTTTTAATATGTTAGATGCCAGAGGGGTAATTTCGGTTGCACAACGCACTCAATATATCAACCGAGTTCGCCAGCTTGCATGCCTCGTTGCTAAACAATACTTGGACAAGCGCAAGAGCTTAAATTTCCCTCTTTTGAAAAAAGTGGATTCTAAAACGATCTCTACCCCATACAAATCTACCTCTTTTGATCCCGACAAGAAAGATGACTTTTTATTAGAAATCGGCATTGAAGAGCTTCCGCAATCTTTTGTCCCAATTGGGATAAAAAATTTAAAACAAGACCTTGAAAAATTGCTCCTAAAAGAAGAGATTGCTTTTGACGAGCTTTCCACTTATGGATCGCCAAGAAGACTAGTCGCTTATATTAAGGG
>CAZJSX010000246.1:0-2732 GCA_964548845.1 uncultured bacterium
CCTTCCGCGAGCTACTCGCCCCCGCGGATTTCCCCCGGGCGCGCGTCTCGCTCGCCGGCCAGGCCCTGCCCGTCGACGACGGCCTGGCCGCCGCAGGGGGCATCTGGCGGGCCGACATCCCCTTCACCTGGCAAGCCCCCCGGCTGGCCGCTCGTCGTCGCCTCCCCGACCTCCGTGGCGAGGTCACTGTCCAGCTCACCGCCCCCTCGGAGGCCTAACAAGCCATGTCCTTCATCCGCCGCTTCAGCGCCATCCCCAGCCTCGCCGTCCTGCTCGCCGTCTCGGGCGTGGTCATCGTCGATGCGCCTCCGCCCCGCCCGGTCAACGCCTCCCCGTTCGGCAAGATCCTCGTCGTTGGCGAGTTCGAGGACGGTGAGTTCAACACCCCCACCGACCTGCTCACGTCGAGCGACCAGGCCAGCAAGTTCGGCCTGTTCGGCTTCACCTACGGCTCGCAGAAGTACCGCTACCCCTGCGCCAAGGCCTCTCACCGTTGGTGGCTTCCCGCAGGGAAAATCGGCTTGCTGCCGCCGATCCGCTCCAGAAGCCCCCTCTGCACCATCCTCGCCCATGGCCCCAGTTCTTGCAGGCCTCGCCGCAGCACCTTGAACCCGATGGGTCGTTTCTGCGGGTTGCCACGGTAGCCCCCCAACTGGCCCAGCAGCAGAATCGCCTCGCCCATCGTCACCGACGTCGCCTCTCGGGGGTCGCGCTCGTGGGCCAGAAGTAGCCCCTGCACTTCGGGCAGCGACAGTTCCGCCGTCGCCAGCGCCTCGGCGCACTCTCGCCCCAGGTACGTCAGCCGCATCAGCCTGGCAGCCACCGCCAGCATCAACGCGATGAACCGGTTCAAGTTCGCGCCCGTTTGCATCTCGCTGTCTTCCAGGCGACAGCCGCGCGCCTTGAGCGCCGCGTGAAGCCCCTCGATACGCCAGCGCAGGCTGTAGCCGAAGACCACCAAGCAGGCATCCTTGACCGTCTCGATGGGGTACGTCGTTAGCAGCAACCACCGCAGCGGCTTTTCCCCGGCAGGCATCGTCCCCTTCTCCTCGACCAGCAGGGCAAACAAACGGGCGCCGTGGCGCTGGTTGGTGCGCTTGTCGCGCAACAGAAGCGTCACCTCGACCCACTTGATGTGCATGGTGGCCAGGCGCGCTTGCCGTCCGGGCGCCGCCGGCACGTCCATCTGCCAGGTCGCCTGCAGTTCGGCCTTGTCCAGAGCATCGAAGAGTTTGCCTCCGGGCTCGGTCTCGTCCTGCCCCTCGGGGTCGTCGACCAGGTTGCGGTTGGCCTTGGCTCGGATGGTGGTCCAGTGAGCTTCGCTCTGGTCGACGGCTCGAAGGAGCAAGGTCCAACTGTCGCCTTCCCGATCAAGCAAAGCCCAGAGCTTGGTGTCGGGAGCGTGCTCGGCCAAAACGTCTTGGCCCTGTTGCAAGACCTGATGCCAGTACTGGGTCTCCTTTTCGTTGAGCTTGCGACTGGCGTGGTGAGTTTTGGGCTTGGCCGGGCGGGACCAGAGGCGTTGTCCGAGCAAGCCGAGCGGCACGCCGGCTGGACAGACGGCCAGACCGAGCATGGTCTTGAGTCCCTTGGCGCCGGCCTTGTTGGAGCCGATGCGCCCGGTGCCTTCGGCGTCGGGGTAGCTGAGGCTGCTGCCGTCGACGGCATAGAAGACGAAGGGCAAACCACGGCAGCGTTGAGCGGTGGCCTGGTGGTGGGCGAGAGCGATCTGGTCGGCCGACACGCGAGGATTCTCGAAGAAGTCGTAGGCCGTGTCGATGTCGGCGGGTCGGGGAGCGGCCATCTGGGGCAGAGTGCCGGCTGGATGGCGAGCGGCTAGGTGGGCGAGGCAGACCAGGCGTTTGGTGAGCCGAGCATCTCCGAACTGAGCGTGACCGAACTCTTGGGGAGCCCAGGCCCCGACGCCACAGCAGGCATCCGAGGGGAGCAGGCAGCGAGCCTCAAGAAGGCCGAGGGCGGAGAGGGGGAGGGTCATGAGGCGTCGTCATGCCTCAAGGGCCTGCGGGAGGGAACTTGCCGTGACCTGGAGAATTTCCCTCCGAGAAGCCACCAACGGTGAGGCCAAGGCCTCGGGGGGCAGCGAGCCGTGGAACGGCAACGGGTGGGTCCAGAGCACGAAGCTGATCTTCGGGGGCCTGGCCTTCTGCCGGGTCGACACCTCGATCGGCAGCGTGACGCTCACCCCCCGGGCGTTCATCCAGAGCACGGTGAAGGCGCCCTTCGTGCTCGACCACGGGCAGACGTTCATCTTCAACCCCAACGCCGCCGGCAACGTCACCATCACGCTCAACGCCGTGGCGGCCTCGAACACGGGTGCCGGGGGCACCTTCAACGCCTTCACCGGCGGCGAGACCCTGACACTCGCCCTCGACAACGAGTCCTCGTTCGAGGTGGTGTTCCAGGCCTCGGACACCTCGCTCGCAGCGATTATCAGCCGGATCAACACCACGTACGGCCAGACGATCGCGAGCAACGCCAGCAGCCAGCTCAGGATCACGAGCCTCACCAAGGGGACGGGCTCGAAGGTGATCGTCACGGCGGGCGCCGCGGCGACCACCCTGGGGCTCACCGCCGGCACCAGCTCGGGCACGAGCACCAGCAACATCGCCAACGTGGCCCAGACCACCTTCGCCGAGATGAAGGCGCTCGTCGAGGGCGCCAGCGCCGCCGTGGCCTTCACCACCAGCAGCGACGGCTACCCGCGGATCTCC
>CAZJSX010000247.1:0-2701 GCA_964548845.1 uncultured bacterium
CATCAAATAATAAATCTTCTTTAGATTTGTAATGATAATAACAACCAGCTCGACTTAATCCTGATTCTTGAATCACCGCATCAACAGTAAATGAACCGACTCCCTTTTGATAAAGGATGGCCTCCGCTGCATCTAAAATCTGGCTCTTAGCGTTGTCATAGACTCTAGCATTCATCATTTAACTCTATATTTTTTAAAATTATACTCCATACTAAACTATACTGCATAGTATTGTAAAGATAAGAGATTTTTTTAATTTTTCTTCGATGCAAAAGACGTCATAATTAAGTGTTCTTTTAAATCTGCCTTGAGGTGGAATTTTGAAAATTTAAATAAATGATTTTATTTCACAAAGAGACGAGACAAAAATCTTGATTATCACTCTTAAATCGGCTATCTTATTTTTCTCTTTTTAAAGGGGCAATAGCTCAGTCGGTTAGAGCAGCGGACTCATAACCCGCGGGTCGCTGGTTCAAGTCCAGCTTGCCCCATATTTCTTCAGGGCTAGAATGCGATTGGAGGAAGAGATTCAAATTTACATCACTTTAAAAAAGTAATAATAATTCGCCAAAATAAACTTTATTGAAATAAGATAAGAGTTTTTAAATAGGTTTTATTCGTTTTCTTTATAAACTATTTCGGTGTTCCACATATGGTTACAACAACTGAGCCGCTCACAACTGTCTACTTACCAGTTGATAATGAAACTTATTGCGTAAGCAAATGCTCCTCCAATGATAGGGATCTTTCTTCCCCGTCTGTTATCTATGAGAACCGCTTATTAGACATTGTAACCCCTATCATGAAAGAAATAGGGTTTCCTTATATCGATCAAATGAAGTTTGGTTTTAGTCGACCAATTGACTCTATGATGGCTTACGCCGATGGTTTTGGGGTCAGAGTATGCCCTCTTTTTGTTATTGAACTATCCGAAATACCTTTAGAAATCCGCCCTCAAAATTGGGAAGATCCACGATTATGTGATTTGCAATTTTTACAAATACTCTCTGACTGGATTGCAGAGAAACTTCATATGGAAAAACAAAAAGTGTCATTTGTTGAAGCTGCCGCAGCAAAAACAATCGTCAAATTAAAACAAGATGCAGAAGGGATAAAAGCGCTCAGAGCTGGAATTGCTCATGAACTGGGGCATGTGGCCCTTGGGCACTGTTTCGAAAACAAGAAAAGCTCTTATGAAATAGAAAAAGAGGCTGACCTCTATGCAGCATCTCATTTGCCTGATGGACTTGAAGGAATTAAAATCGGATTTGCTGCATGGCAAGCAAGTTTGCAAGCGGTACGCTCAAATTCCAATTTTTCTTGGTCAGATAGAATTTTGATGAGGATTTTGATCACTCCAGGAGGGAACCTACTTCCTTTGTATTTCTCGCATGGTTTTTTTGAGACACGTATCTACAATGCAGAAAACTCTCTACTGCAAGACTCAAACTTTAGCAAAAAAATTCCATAAGAAATAAACAAACAAATTATTGTTATTTCTAATTCCAGATAGCAAGACTAAAGAACTTGCGTCATTTAGTACGCCTCATCTGGCACCCATTAGCTTTCCCGAACAGTTTTCAAATAATTGCAAGAATGGGCTAAAGAATTGTAAATACTCTACGCAGCTCTTTCAGTAATTGATCAAATCTTTCTTGCAAGTGTTTACCAGTATTTCGATAAATTGCAAGAACTCGATATTGAGAAGTTGCTGGTTGCCAGAGAACAGGATACAAATCAAATTTTTTTGCTAAAAAATCTGGAAGAAAACCAATTTCTTTGGAATCAGCGCAAATATTGGCAATTAAAGACCAACTAGGAATTCGAGTTTTAACTGGAAGTGAATACCCATGAACTTGTTGCCAACTTTGCTGCAAAGACAAGACTTCCATTTGATCCTCTGGTAAAAGCACGGGTTTCATCGAGGCTTCTCTATCGCTAGAGTAAAGCTGAAAATGTCCTTTGCCAACTTCTGCAGCAATCACCCCTTTCCAAGGAGCATTATCAAGAACTAAAGCTATATCTGCTTCACCATGTAATACAGCAGCATAAGCATGATCTGGTCTCATATGCTTAAAGTCTATATTGTCTATAGATAGAAGTGCTGGGACTGCAATTTGAGCAATCGCATGAGTGGTCACGAGTCTTAGCGGAATTTGGTCTTTTGAAATGATTAAATCTCGCAATTGTTTAATCCAATTTTCTAATCTTGGGAATAAAATTTGCCCTTCACGAGTGAGACGAAATTGCCTTTTTTCATGAGTGCACAATGCCACTCCAAAAGCCGACTCCACTCGTTGAATTGCAGTGCTTGTTGCACTTTGACTCAAATGATGAAATAAAGCTGATTTTCCCAGATTTTTCATATGAGCTGCCGTGATGAATAACTCTACATCAGCAATACGTAAATTTTTTAACGAACTTTCAAGCTTCTGCAATAGTTCTTCCTCAAGCAACTGTATGCTATCTAAATTGCTGGCGGATTCTTTCATAAAAACACCTCGTCTTCAAATCGATTTTTTCGATAACGGAAATCGAATATATCAAAAATACAAATAAGAATCAATGACTTATACTCTAAAATCTTATAAATGGAGCCTTATTTATGGATAAAACAAGTGGTATATTGCGATTTTTTCAAACAATCTGTCGATTTAATTTTGGAAATTTTGAAAAAGAAGAATTTAAAAAATTTCTTAGA
>CAZJSX010000248.1:0-2637 GCA_964548845.1 uncultured bacterium
AAAGAAACTTTATAGCCGCTCAAGTGCAATAGAGAATACAAAAACATGCATCCGTGTCCAGCAGAGAGGACGAAACGATCGCGATTGAGCCAATTGGGGTTTGCGAGGTTGTAGTGCATCTCTTCGCCCCATAGGTAGGCTCCGAGCTCAGCGCAACCTAAAGGTAGACCTGGATGGCCTGAATCTGCTTTTTGAACGGCGTCCATTGATAAAATGCGCACAGTATTGGCAATCTTTTGCAAGGTATGCTTATCTCCACTTCCCATAACTATAAATCCCTTATTTTTTAATTAGACAACTACAATAATCGGTTTAAAAAAAGAAAAAAAGAAAAATATCAGATCTTATCAAATAGATCTTATTCTGAAAGTTTACTTTCAAAGAATTTTGCTTTAAAACGGACATCGGTTTATAACAGATTCAAGAAAAAGGAAGAAAAATGAAACGCTTGATTTTGATGCGACATGCAAAAGCAGATGACCATTTCTTAGGCACCGATTTACTTCGCCCACTAACTGAAGAGGGGAGGGTGATTCAAACAAGAATGGCTCATTATATGAAATCAAAAGGGTTAAAAATAGATGCTATTTTGTACTCTCCTTATATCAGAACGCAAGAGTCTGCTCAGATTATAGGGGATGTTTTTGATCCGGTCGAGCTGATTAAAGAGCGCTCTTTGGGAATTTCTTTTGACTCTTATACTATTTTAAACCATCTGAAAAGTTTAGGAGGGGAAAATCTTCTTTTAATCGGACATGAGCCAACGCTTGCCCTTTTTGCAACATCGTTGCTCAAAGTGCCTAAAGTAGCCCATTTTGACAAGAGCAGTTACATGATTATCGACTTTGAAAACAATTATGAATTCGGACAAGGGCAGTTTGTAACAATGATGACAGCCGCGCAAGTGCACGATTTGCTAAATTGAGCATATCAAAACTTAAGAAGGGCTTGCTACCCTAATAAATAACCTGAAAAAAATGAAAGAGGTTCAGTTGGATTACCCCACAATGAAAGACTCACCGAAGGGCTATTTAAGTATTGAAATGCTATGCTGGCTGTTTCTAAAGATTTCATAAATACTTTATTTGAAATATCGCAAGTAATTCCATAATTTAAACTGGTTTTGTAGTGGCATATTTTTGCATATGAGCGACTTCCGATTTTAAGAAACATCGTTAAAGCATTGTTGATCTGGCTGAGCGGGTCATCTAAGAAAACACTAGCATCGAAATCGTAAAAACCCTCTACTGGTGCTGTAAAGATGCCGCTGGTTGAATTATAGCATTCTCCAATATTTATTATGACTTTGTCAAAAACAACAGTTGCTAGAGTTTGTATGGGAAAAGGGCGATTACTAGATACATAAACGTCAAAACCTGTGTTTTTAGGAGTGGTGATTCTGCCACTGCGATCTAAGACAAAAGCAATATCTGTTTGTTGTGAATTTTCATCAGTTGTTCCAATGACAAAAGAGTCCAAAGTGTCTCTGCCAATATAGTACGAATCGCTAGTGGTAATGTTTGTCATATCTACTCTTTAATTTTTATGATTTTGGAGTTTTTATAGACCAAATCAATCTGTTTGCTTATTAGCAAGGCAATAGATTAGCGTTTTTGCCATAAAAATTCAACAAATATGGGTGTAATTACATCGGAGTACTTTCTTTAGTAAAGTCAGCGAGTTGATTGACGATTACTAATCAAATTTTAATTTGCTGAAGGGAATGGATTGTTTAGCTGATTTCTTTCAATAGATTGAGGAGCAGTTTCTCCAAAATTATTTGTTTTTCCAAGACAAAAACTGACAACCATTCCTTGAAACATAGCATCTACGATTAAATTATAAATTTTCCTATCGCAAGAGTGACCATTTACCAGGTGTAATGGAGTATTGCCAGAGATGTCTTGAGGGCAAAGTGAAACACGAGGATCTTTAACTAAAAGATCTACAGCTGCAGTGTTACATGTTTTAACAGCTAGATGAAGTGCTGTTTCTTTGAATTGATTTTCTGCATTCACATCAAATTGATCTAAAATATTTCTGTCACTTAGTAAGATTTGAACTATGCTTGTTTTTTGAGCAAGTCCTTCAATGGAATCGTTATTTTGTGAAACAGCATAATGTAAAAGAGAAGTTAAGTTATCTGACAAGCTTTTTACTTTCGAAAACAAAGTGCTATTTATCAGGGGTTGTAAAAAAGAGAGCGAATCTAAATTATTAGCAAGGGATTGATGAGCTTCTAATTGCTTTTGTATAGGATTAATGTCTGATGGGAAAGTTGCTACTGCTGCCATTTTAAACTCCTTAAAATACTGCTAAAAAATTAAATTGGCATAATAATAACTGAATATTAACTTATTATCAAAACTTTTTAAATTATGTAGCTTCGTACTTTTAAATTTAACAGTTTCATTATTTGATAGAAAGTTTCAAAAAAATAGTTTGATAATTAATCTTGTATTTCTTTGTCTACTTCTTCAAAAGGTAAGCCCGATTCGCCGTTTTGTATAAGAGCATCTATTGCTGTTTGATCTCTTCTATTATGAAGATTGAAGCAACTTGGATTAGCGCTCAATAATGTTTCATACATTTGTCCATCAACAGTATTGGCATCATTACCAATGAGTAGATGAGCTG
>CAZJSX010000249.1:0-2631 GCA_964548845.1 uncultured bacterium
GTGATGCTGTTGTAGATCCACCACCACCGCCGCCGCCGCCACCTAAAACATAAGCTGCTCCAGCAGTGCCAGCAACACCCGCGGTACCTCCGGATACAACAGCTGTGCCGCTTGTCCCTGAACCGCCATTTCCTCCGGTAGTTGTTGTGCCAGTAGTTGCGTTAGTGCCTGTTGGGGCAACAGCTTTCCCCCCTCCTGTACCTGCTTGGACGCTAGCACTACCTGCACCACTTAATCCAAACATTCCCCCGCCACCGGTGGCACTTTTAGATGCCGCTGAAGCAGTCCCAATAAATCCACCACCACCACCACCACCATAGCCTGAAACAGTACCTGCACTTCCGCCTGGTCCGCCAACCCCACCACCACCCGATCCTCCTGCTATAAGTGCGGTAGAAGTACTAGCAGCTCCCCCATCTCCCCCCTTTGTAGTAAAAGCTCCT
Source organism: uncultured bacterium (assembly GCA_964548845.1). Lineage (GTDB taxonomy): Bacteria > Chlamydiota > Chlamydiia > Chlamydiales > JAAZZY01 > CAZJSX01. Next base: position 444 of record CAZJSX010000249.1, read on the forward strand.
GGGAATAGGCAATTTGTAACCGTTACACTGGCTTGGCTTCCTACAAATACAGCGGCTCCTGCACCAAGACCACCACCACCAGCGCCTGCTGCGCTAGCAGATCCACCACCATTTCCACCTGCAGTTCTCAAATTTGAGAATCCAAGATCTTTTATTGTGACAGTCCCTCTTTCTACATAAAAGCCTCTAAAAGTAGAGGCGCCATCTAAAGAAAAACCTCCTCCCTCAACAACTAGAGTATCTGTAGTATTTTTAAGATAAACGGGACACATCGTACTTGTAAGAGTGAGGGAAGCTTTAAAAGTAATGCTATTAGTTGCATCTTGTGTTGTCAAAATGTCGATCAAAGCCTGCTTTAACTGAGCCTCTGTATTCACATCGACCGCAAGCGCACATAAGCATGAGCTAACCATCCATAAAAAAAGCATTGAACCTTTTAAACTAGTTATTAGCTTCATTTTCAAAATAAATGAGTCGTGTAAATTTTAATTAATTTTTATGGCAATATCAAATTGAAAATAAAAGTTACAGTTTTAATATTTGGATAAGAAAAAAGATATCTTGATTAATAGGAGGGGAATTTCAAAATACGGAGACAAAAAAAGCCGAGTTATTTCTAACTCGGCTTTTAAAGACATTATTGTCTTAAATTTCTTTAGACAGTAGCTTTTTCACCAGCTGTAGCATTCACAGCAACTTTGGCAGCTTTTGCCAATTGCTCTGCTTTTCTAGTAGCTTCTTGTTCTTGAGACAGTGCATTGAACTGTTTCCCAAGAGCTTTAGCAGCTAGCATCCAAGCAACAACCATGATTGCTAGTATGACTGCAACGTACGGAGTAATTGCTCCGATTGTTCCACATACAAGCAATAGACCTTGCTGTAAGAAAGCTCCACCTGATTTACCAAGTCTTGCACCTACAACGTCAATCGCAGCTTTACCCTTAACTTTTGATTCCTGATCAAGAGGGATGTAAGCCATCTCTTTTGTCGGGTCAAATAAAGAGTATTTTGTCGATTTACTAAGCATGTTTTGAATCGCACCTAGAACGACGGCGAAGAACACTGGTGTTGCTCCAACTAGTACTGTAAGCGGAGTCAATTGCATTTTGAAAATAATGAATAGGAAGAATAAACCACCAGTTACGAGTAACATCACTGGAGTTACTAGGGCAGTAAATGTCCAACCTTTCTTTCTCATCAAGTTACCACCAACAAATAACATCGTGAAGATAGTTAATGGGCCAGTAATGGTTGAGAATAGACCCATAAACGCTAAGTATTCGTTACTTGTTGGGTATTGAATCTTTAGCTGAGCTTTCCAGGTCACTTCAATTAAGTTAATTGAAATACCGTACGCAAATACGATCAGAGCCAAGCAACCTAAATATTTAGATTTAGCTAGGAATTTGAAGCTCTCCATGACACCCATAGATGGCTTTTCTTTCTTCTTAGATTTTTGCTCGTTTGGATCGTAGAATCTAGGATCTGTCATCACGTTCTTTTGGATCCAGGCATAGGTCGCCATTAACACAAGACCAACGATTACAACGAAAGCCATTAGGTAGTTTAGGGTATATCCCCAAGCTTCAGCACCTAAAGTTTTAGTGACGTTTGAAAAGTAGATAATGATTGGACCAGAAACAGGAAGAGCTAAGTTTGCTCCAATACCTAATAATGGATAGAAACGCTTAGCTTCTGTAACTTTAGTAATATCGTTGGCAAATCCCCATAATACTAGAGAAAGAGCAACGCTACCCCATAGTTCTGACATGACGTAAAATAATGCATATGTCCAGTTACGGAAAATAGCAACAAGTCCAGCAAGTCCTACTGGCAAATGAGCTTGTAGCCAATCAGCAGCAACTGTCGGGTGCAATGTTTCTCTTAAAGGATAAAGTACTGTAGCAAACATTCCAAAGAAAACTAAGAAGAATCCTATAGTTGTATAGAATAACTTTGGTTTAGTTAGAATGTTACTCATCTTGGCATATCCAATCATGAAAAGGACAGCCATAGGAATCACGCCATATACCTTTAAGAATGGTATAATTTCAGCGCCCGATCCTGGAGCAGTAACAACTAGTGCGTCTTTCATATCTCTTAAGATGGTGTAATTAAAAATTACACAAAAGAACATCAATAGTAATGGGACAATCTTTTTAAGTTCGTAAGCATGAATCGGCCATAC
>CAZJSX010000250.1:0-2628 GCA_964548845.1 uncultured bacterium
ACGATCAGCACACCGGGCATGATTGGCCGAGCCGGGAAATGCCCCTGAAAAAACTCTTCATTAAAAGTAACGTTCTTTTGTGCAAGAATCGTATTTGTTTCTAAATTGATTGAGACAACTTTATCAACCAGCAAGAAGGGATATCTGTGAGGCAAAATATCCAAAATTTCCTTTAAACTAAGAAGTGTCTCTGTCGCTGGATAACCCATACCCTGATCCTTCATATCCTCTCCATAGTAAGATGATTTAACATTTTTTTTGCAAAAGCCACATTTGAAGTATGACCAGAGCATATTGAAATAATATGTGCTTCGAATGAAAAACCCACCAAAGCCATATCTCCAATGACATCTAAAATTTTGTGACGAACCATTTCGTTAGGGTACTTTAGCCCCTCTTTACTAAAAATCGCCTCGTCATGAACAACAACTGCATTGTCTAAACTTCCACCTTTGATCAACCCTAAGTCCATCAGCGTTTTAAGCTCTTTATATAGAGCAAACGTGCGGCAAGTTGAAATTTCTTTAGCAAAAGACTCTTCAGTCACAACTAACGAATGAAACTGTGATCCAATCGACTTGATGTGCGGATAGTGCAAAGTATAGCTAATCTGATAATTATCAGCCGGAAGCGCCACCATATGTATTGAGTCTTGTGAAAAATACACAGGCTCTAAAAGTTTTAAAATAGGTCTTAAAGAGGTCTGCTCTTCTTTTTCAGCTGTCTGAATCATTTTCATAAAAACTGATGATGAACCATCTCCAACTGGAGGCTCTGGACCATCCACTTGAACAACCACATTATCTATTCCACAAGCATAAAGGGCAGCCATGACATGTTCGATAGTGTGAACTTTAGCATCTCCAATTCCAATGGTGGTGCAACGCGCTGTATCTTGTACGTATTCTACAGTTGCAGGAATAATGGGCTTTGAACGCAAATCCATTCTTTGGAAAGCAATGCCAGTTCCTTTTTCAGCAGGGCAAAGTTTTAAATTCACTTCGTGACCGGTGTGAATACCTATTCCTGAAAAAGAGACTTCTTTTTTTAATGTTGCTTGATTTCGAGTTTTCACTCCAACTTTCTGTGAAAAATCAACCGCTATCTGTGTCATGAAAATGCTTAATGTTTACCTTGAACATAAGCGGTTAAACATAGCCGGGTAAAGGATTTTGTTCAATTAAAAACAACTTTTTCACCTATCACAAAATCAAAAAAATCATTTTCAATTATTTTTTTACTATTTAATCAACAAGTTAGTGGAATCTTAAAAACTTCTATTTGATTATATTTTAATCAAATCTAGAATTCGATTGTAATTGCATATGACTTTGCGAATTATTATCTGTATCTCCCATCACAAGCATTGCTGCTGTGCAAATCCCTGCCACTAGAGAAACTGGAATTCGTACAAAGTCATCACTTATTATTTCTCTAAGCCAAACCATCTTCAAATTATTATTTGTTGTTTGTGTTTTTAAACAAGCTTTAAGTTTGTTTACGCTATCTCGAATACTGCTGAGCTGCTCATCTCTAGTACTATTTGTGAATTTAAAATTTTCACAAAAAGCAGGTTGTGAAACAAAGATGTCATTCACTTCTGATAAAGGGACACTAAAACCTTTTTGCAAAACTAACCGATAAGTAGTAAATATAGAATCCCACATTGGAACTCCAGGTTTAGGCTGATAACAGAACATGTTAGGCACTTTTTCTACAAAAGTTGAGGGATCAATTTCTCTAACTGCCCACACAGCGTTATGCATAGTCTCGAGATGAACATAAGCTGTTTGTGTTGTAACGCCACCAAAACTTTCATTTAAATTGAATAACGCATCTTGAGCTTCTATCGCTAAGTAATTCTCTTCTATACAAGATTGAAACGAAGATTCTCTTTCTGCAAAAATTTTTGCAAAACTAGGCAATGCATCAAGCGCTTTCTCCATCTGCCAAGAATCTCTTGAAGTGAAACGTGGAGTGACCCATTTCAATGCTGCGTTTGTAGCAACTGCAGTCACAATCCCTGCGCTAAGCGCCTGATATATTGGCCATGAACCTTCAAGTCGAATCGACATAATTTATCCATTTTATAAGCAGAATTTTTGTTTTAAGAAATTATATTAACTTAGCTTTTTAAAGTCACACTTTTCAAATCAAAATAGAATCTACTAAAAACTCGATGACATGAATATGCTAAAATCAAGACTCCTGATACAAAAAGAATAAACCCGTCTCCCCAAAAACTATATAAAGTCTTATAATGATAGCTAGGAAGAGAAACATAAAGTGCCCCTCTTTCCCATTCAAAAAGAGGATCTGGGTATTTAAAAGCATCGACAAGTTGCCCTAATGAATCGACTGCCGCAGTCAAACCTGTATTACATGCCCTTAATAAGGGCACGCCACATTCAACAGTGCGAATTTTCCCATGATCGAAATGTTGCCTAGGCAACTTTGAATGGGGAAACCAAACATCATTAGTTAAATTCACAAAAATCTCTCCACCGATTTTTCGATTTTCTCTCACAATCTGCCCGTACATCTCTTCCATGCAGATAGAAGGGCTGATTAGAAATTGTCCTTCAAAAACTTTTGGATCACTCCCCCTTTCATACCATCCATATATTC
>CAZJSX010000251.1:0-2615 GCA_964548845.1 uncultured bacterium
GCTGCAAATCATTCAATACAATTATAATTTTCAACAGATTCTGCAGTTGGAATTGTCATTTGGATCTAAGCGCTTAATTAATTGGTCGAGAGTGATAGTTGGTTTGTGTTCAATTTGATGTATATAATTTTGATGAATTGCTCTATAAGCATTCCAGTATTCTTCGGAGCCTTTTTTTAATGTTTCAACTAGTTGGTCTATTTGTGTTTGATGATTGTTACCAAATAATTTAAATCCTGCGCTTCGTCCCCCTACTTTCCAAAAAGCTTCTTTGAAAGCGAGGGGGATGGGATACTTTTTGTAAAAGTAAACTTCAGCTAAGTTATCCAAAATAGTTGGTAAAATGAATCGGTGTTCTCTGTCATGGTTTGTTTGATTATCGGAATCACTCCAAAATTTTTTGTCATCCCAAAACACCGCTTTTTCCAAGTCAGTGACGACGACTTTTGCGATATGTCCCTCTGAGTCTAAATTAAAAAGCACGTTGCAAAAGTATTGTATATCAGAGTTATAAATTCTATGCTTATTTAAAGCTTGAATCGAGCGTAAAATTGTTAGTGTTAACTTTTTTAAATCACTCTCATCCCATCGATCCAAAATATCGCTTCTTAGCGGAGGGTCTTCCTCACTTCGACGTAAAGTAATGTTATGTTCATAATAATTTTGAATAAGTGTTGTTTTCGTTCCTTCGCGGAACCGGCTGTCTTTAGTTGGATAATTAAAAGCACCAACCACTTCGGCAAATTCTGGATGGGCACTCAGTCTTTGATAAAAACCCAGCTCCTTTTTTACGGAATCTGTGAATAAAATAGGATTATTTTTGATTGGTGATAGTTTAACCAATTGTCTTCCTTAAGTCACGTCATAAACAAGTTTCGCTTTTTTTGCGCTTCCTTGAGCAAATTTTCCATTGTGTATATGAACCCACACCCTGCCATCCTTAAAAACTTGCAGTGTGTGAGGAGAGTGAATGCTAGAATTTCTTTTAAGAAGTAAAGAAGAAGGGAATCTAGGTTTTGAATTTAAAAAAGTAGACCATGTGCTTAAACATTTGTCAACCAGGCTGCGAATATGTTCTAGCTCTAATGGGGACGTTAAAGTGCGAGGATCTTTAGCTAAATCGGTTAGTCTGTCAGGATTCATTTGCTCTCTTTCCGATTCTTCAAGAAATAAAGTAACCTGGGGTGACTGTTGTGCAAATCGATTCAAGTTCTCTGAATTTAAAAGTGATTTATCAACAAATCTGATCATAGCGGGGCTGCCATGGATAGCAAGAGTTGCAAGATCTAAATTTTGTTTCACTTCTAGGGGAGCGAATTCAAATGTTTCCGGGCATACTCTGACTGTCTCCTCCCAATTTTGACTTTGTAGAGTCACACAGCTCCAATCGGCTGCAGCCCATTTTTCAATCTGTGCTAATTGATCTGAGGCAGTATTGAAAGAGGGGAACTGGTTTAAACTTTCCATTTTTTCCCGGGTTGTTGGCGCTATAGACGATATATTTAACTTATTTCGGACGCGATCATAAGACTTTGTTTGCAAAAACAAGGGTATATTGGAGAAAGCTGAGCTAACTGGTTCAATGCTGGTCAAATGTGTTCTCCTAAATAGGTGTAAATTTAATTTGCTGTTGGCGATTCTAATTAATAATATCTTAATTTATATTTCATATTTAGGCAGCAATTTTTTCGATATCAGTCAATCTAAAATTTTTTTAAGCTTTTTAATTTCAATTGTTTGAATTTTTAAATAACTAGGGTAGCTGGATAAAATTAGTAAGGATCTCTTAGATAGAGATTATTTTGTCTTATAGCTTAGACATAATTAAAAACTTCTTCAACGCTCATTTGCAGTTGCTCTTGAATAATTTCATATAACATCGCATTGACATCTCTTGCTATTTTTAAAGCATCACCGCAAACAAGGATCTTCAACTTTTAAAATTTTTGAGATCTTTTTGACAATCAAATGTTTATTTTTAGAATAGACTGCAATAGAGTCTACAGCTTTATATTCTAAGTGAGAGTCTCTGATGTCGACTGAAAATGGGGCAGTACGTTTTGCGAGCTGTCTTTATTTAAAACTTTTAGCTTAGCAATTCTTACAAAAAAAGGATTTTTTTTATAGAACACGTTTAAAACATGAGATATTCACTAGTTTTTTTCAACTCTTTTGAAACATTTCTAGTGGTAAAATCCAAACACATTGTGTTATAGTGACATCGTAATAATTGAAGGAGAAAAATGCGCGTTAAAACAGGACTTGGACAAGATTCACATCGCTTTGAAAACAAAGATTCGTCAAAACCATTTATCATTGGTGGAGTAAATTTTGAAAATATGCCAGGATTTATTGCAAATTCTGATGGTGATGTGATCTATCATGCCATTTGCAATGGTATTTCATCGATCACTAACATCTTAATTCTTGTTGGGCTTCTTATTTGCTCTTTTGAAAAAAACCGAAATTGATTCACAAAAAATCGCGATAAAGTCCTTTAAGAGCTTGTTAAACTTTTGGAGAGGCTAGCTAATCAATGGCAAGATTTATAGTGTTTAAGAAGTTATACAAATTCAGTATTTGCTAATCATCGATGATGCGAGCTAGATGAGGCC
>CAZJSX010000252.1:0-2603 GCA_964548845.1 uncultured bacterium
CTTCAATAGTCTCTTTTTGCTCTCTGGGAGAAATAAAGCGAGATAAGCAAGCAACAGATACTGGGAAGTTAGACATCCTTTGGCAAAAGCTTTCATAGTGCTGCATTGCCAAAATAGTTGTTGGGACTAAAACAGCGACCTGAAAGTCACCGTCGACAACCGCTTTGAATGCAGCGCGCATAGCCACTTCTGTTTTACCGTAACCAACATCACCGCAAATGAGTCGATCCATTGGCTTGGTCGATGTTAAGTCTTCTTTGATTGCACTAATAGCTTGTTGCTGGTCTACTGTTTCAGTGTAGGGAAACTCTTTTTCAAAAAGTTGCATCTCTAGAGAATCTCCAGGATAAACATTCCCCTCTTTGATTGCTCTTTGCGCATAAAGCTGCAAGAGCTCTGCTGCATAATCTAAAATAGCTCGCTCTGTTTCTACTTTTGTGCGCAACCAAACCTTTCCACCGATCTGATGCAATTTTGGGGTCTCGTGCTTGGCTCCAATATATTTACTCACTAAGTGAGATTGATCTAGTGGCACAAAAAGTTTTGCCCCATCTGCATATTCTAGCGTTAAAAATTCTGTCTCAACACCCATGTGATTGACTCTTCTTTCACATCCTAAGTATTTGCCAATTCCATGTTGCAAATGAACGACATAATCACCTAGTTGCAATTCCATAAATTCAACTGGAGCTGAGTGATAACTAGCTCTTTGCTTTTTTCGTTTCACAATAAAATGTTGCGTCACTTCAGCAGAAGAAATATAGGCTTGCTTATCGGCATACATCACCCAACTAGAGCTAAAACTAGCCTGATGAAAGTAGATGTTTGGAGGTAGTTTTTGATATTCTAAGATCATCTGATCTTTTAAAGTTTTCTCTTCAGCCTCATTTTGACAAAGATAATGAAAAGTATAGTCGCTAAATCCAAGTTGAGGCAATTTAATCAAATAAGTTTGATCATTCTCGTGAATAATTTTTGTCTTTGATGGGAAAATATCATCAAAAGCTTTAAATGGATGATCCCATTTAGGCAGTTTTTTATATAAAGAGCTGACAAGTAAATCTTGAAAGACAATCTTTTGAAATCCTTCCAATTGATCAGTAAGGGTTGCAAAATCAAAGATATACTCTCCTTTGATATCAAAAAACTGCGCCAATTCTTGATACTTATTTTTAAGTAGATGAGGCTGATCAATGAAAATTAAGGCATTAGGTTTTAAGTAAGAAAAGAAACTCTCTTTTTTCTCTTGGGCTTTGAGTGGAGCTAATTCTTTATTGGCTAAAATTTTAAGCTCTTTAATAACTGAGACTGAAGTTTGATTAATGGGATCAAAAGCTCTCATGGACTCTATTTCATCGCCGAAAAATTCAATACGAAAAGGTTGAACCTCCGTACTTGGGAAAACATCGATTATTCCACCGCGAACAGCAAATTGCCCTTTGTCATTAACCAGCGACACTCTTAAGTATCCTAGCGAAACTAATTTTTCAATCAAGACATTCATCGCTATTTTTGATGAATTTTTGAGTGCAACAAATTGCGTTTGAAACTCTTCTTTAATAAGCACAGGAACTAAGAGAGCTTGCAAGCTTGTGACAATGACTTGGCGATCAGCCCCCTTTAAAATTTGAGTAAAAACTTGAGCTCTTTCTCCAGCAATATCAGGACTTGGCTCTACCCCCTCTGTTGGCAAAGTTTCCCATGCTGGTAAATTCAATAGCTCGATTTGATTGCTATTTGCTAAATCGCTTAAAAAGATATTTTCTTTTTCCAAAGCAGTAATGATCAACACTTGCCTTTTAGTCGCCAGTGCTGCAATTGCAGCAAGAAGGGTTTTTGGCGCTTGCCAAAGTCCCTCTATCTGAAAGCTGTGCCCCTCTTCAACTTTTTTTTCAAAAGGCAAAAAGGTTTTAGATTTGAAAAATGATTCGATCACAATTGAGAGAGGTATTGTTGAGCTTTTTCAAAAACAAGTGGCAGTTTTTTAGGGTGCACGCCCCCTGCTTGAGCAAGTTCTGCTTTTCCCCCACCTTTACCTTCAATCGGATCAATAATGGCGCTTAGCAAATCTTTTGCTGATATTTTCTTAGCCACTAAATCAGAGGAAACAAAAGAAATCACACTGACACTCTCTTGCTCAGAGCAGCCTACGACAACAACCGTATCTTTTAAATTTTGGCTAAGTTGAATAACTAAATCGCGAAGCTCACTTTTTGCAACTTGAACTTCTCCGCAAATTAATTTAATCCCTTTAATGTCTCTTGCATTTCTACTCAAATCATGCACGACACTTTGATTGCGAGTATTTTTAAGCTCTTTAAGCTCTTCTTGCATTTGACTTTGCTCATTTTGCAACTGCGCTATTCTTTCAAATAACTTAGGCGGAGTTGTTTTAAGCATTAAAGAGAGTTCTATTAGTTTTTGCTCACTCTCTTTACAAAAATCAATTGCCGCTTGGCCTGATACGGCTTCTAATCGCCTTACCCCTGCTGCAATACTACTCTCTTTAACAATTCGGATGAGCCCAATATCACCAGTTTTATTAGCATGAGTTCCGCCGCCCGGGCCGATGACGTAGATCATGTTCGCATCGTGCTTCCGGA
>CAZJSX010000253.1:0-2591 GCA_964548845.1 uncultured bacterium
GAGCCACTTCTTCTGCAAGAACAACCATAGGCTCAACTTGCATGCAAAAGGAATCTAGGCGGATGTAAGGGCCATTGGGATGGTATTTTTTGACAACGAACTGCTCACTATAGACTTTGGCTAAAACGGTTTCTCCAGAGATAGCTTCGTTGCGAGGTTCTACAACGATTAAGTCGTTGTGTAAAAGACCTGCCTCTAAAAAGTTTCCCCCTTCAATTTGAAGAAGAAAGCATTGATTAGAGAGTTTTCGATTCGAACAAAAATCGATTCTTTTAACGGTCTCAACTTCCTCGATTTCCCCATCTTCATTCAAGTAGCCTAAAAGAGGTAGTGGATAAATATGAGATGGAGGTTTTTTGATACTTTTAGTCAGTGAAATCGGGTTGGAGGCTTGTCTATTGATCGAGATGAAGCCTTTATCTTTTAACACTTGAAGATGCTTATAGACAGAGCTTAAAGAAGCAAATCCAAAATAGGACTGGATCTCTGGGTAAGAGGGGGCGTCTTCGTTAGTCTCAATATAGTTTCGAAGATAGTTTAGCAATTGTTTTTGCTTTTCAGTTAAGTTCTTCATAGGCAGCTCCTATTAAAGATAAGGGAAATAGTTGTATTAATGCTTTTAATCCTTGGTGTAACTGAGCCTTTCATTTTTAGCAAGAAAATCGAATGTTACTCTTTCTACAATTAGAGCAGCATACCAGGTAATGACTAAAGACATCAAGATATCAGAGAAAAAATGAGCTCCTTGAGCAATGCGGCTATATCCTAAAAGGAAGCTAAAAATAATAGTCATAGTTATGCCTATTACTTTTAAAGCTTTATGCTTAAATCGATAGCCCAGCAAGATCAAGTTGATAAAGTAAAATCCCATCGTGGCATGCCCGGATGGAAAAGATTTGCAAAAATTGGGAAAGCTAAACTGTGGAACATAAAAGGCGCGATAAGTTTGAATCCCACCAAATAGACTGGTTTGAACAGGTCTTGGTCTAAACCAAAATTCTTTTAAAACGCAATGAGTGATAAAACCTGCTCCTATGGCCATTGAAGCTGCTAAAAAAAAGCAGGGAAATCGCAGTTTATGAAGTTTAGAAGAAAAAAACGAGAGAACAAACACAACTCCTGAACCGATTCCAAGAATTAAAGCAGGGTAGACAGCGTAATGATAAATTAAAGTGTGATGGTAATGATCTGCAAAAGATTGTTCAATTTCAGAAAAGAACGAGCCAGAGATAGCCAAGTCTAATTTCCCGCTCCAAGGAGAGATCAAAATCAAGATTATTAGTGGCAAATACCATTTAATAAGCTTTCGAATGGTCATAGATTCCAAGCCTTCTTTTTAAAAAATGGGTAAATAGGTAGATAAAAGGTGTTTCTAAAACGGTAAACACTACTTTGTAGATGTATACTGAAACTCCAATTAATAAACAAGCTTTGAGAGAGAATCTCAATCCCAAATAAAGAACAATGCCATCCATGATAAAAGTATCGATCAATTGAGATAGACAAATTGAAATATTATTTCTAAGCCACAAATGTTTGCCTTTTGTCTTTTTTCTTATCAGGGAAAAAACTTTAATATCCAAAAACTGTGAAACTAAGTAAGCCACAGATGAGCCTATCAAAATATAAGTGCTAACGCCAAAAACAGATTTGAGAGCTGTTTGATAATCAGCTGTAGATAAATACCCAAAAGGATTTCCAATAGCAAGCCAGTTGTCGTGAGCCGGAAGAGCAATAGTTGTTTGAACAAAAATAAGCATTAAAAGATTCATAGCAAAAGCCATTACCACCATTAACTTGGCTTTTGCAGATCCCCAAATTTCGGTCACTGTATCTGTGATTAAAAATGTAATAGGGTAAGTCAAAAGTCCAGAAGTTAAAGCTAGCTGCGGAAAAAACGGCGCTTTAAATAATTTTAAAGTCATATTGCTTAAAATTAAAAGCGACGTGAATAAGACGCAAAAAAAAGTATAAAAAAGATTTGACTGTTCTTCTTTGCTCCACGAACTTATTTTTAAAGACATGTCTATTTTTGATTCAGTTAAAAGGAGACTATTTTATCCTTTTTATAATTTAAATCGATAGGGTTAATAGCTTAAAAAGATGAAGATCGCTCTTTACAATTAGGTAAAACTTTAATTATGATTCGCCGGCAGAATATGTGAGGAGTTTTTTTAAAATGAAGCTGAAAATAGCGATTAATGGATTTGGTAGAATTGGCAGACTTGTCATGCGCGAGGCGCTAAAGCACCCACATATTGAAGTCGTTGCAATAAATGATTTAACATCGACAGATAATTTAGCCTACCTTTTTTGCTATGACTCGACTCATGGCAAGTATGATGAGGCTGTGTCCTATACAGAAGATCATTTGATTGTAGGACAAAAAAAAATTAGAGTTTTTGCAGAAAGAGATCCCCATAAACTTCCATGGAAAGATTTAAAAATTGATTATGTCGTAGAAGCTACTGGTATTTTTATCACATCGGAGCTCGCTCAAGTGCATATTCAACAAGGTGCAAAAAGAGTCATTATCACAGCCCCTGCAAAAGATCAGACGCCAACTTTTGTAATGGGGGTCAATCAGGATA
>CAZJSX010000254.1:0-2570 GCA_964548845.1 uncultured bacterium
AAATAAAACCCAAGCCTGTGCGCAAGTCCCACCCTTGAAAATAAAAGTGAGAAAATATTGTCTCACCAAATTGATGGACAACTAGAAAAGAATCACCCCTTTTTTAAAAAATATCTCAAGAAAATCTCTCTAGAACAAAAGCCCATTACCCCTAAATACACTTTGAGCTTCGACAAGAAATGGAATTTAAATATTCAGATGTTTCTTTTTGAGCCGCACGATCTTTTACATCCCCTCTCTGTTTTTTTTGGTCATTGGGTTTATCTACACTCCAAAGGATTTTTTCGTTTAAAAGAAGATGTCTTTCATCAAGCTTCGCTATTTATCCCTAAAGATAAAGTCTCTGAATTTATACATCACTATCGCAGCTGGCTCAACGGACAAAAAGGATTTGAAGTTCACTTGGCCTCTCTTCAAGCTAAGATGAGCTATTCGGTAAACAATCATAAGCAATTGATTTTTCACTCTCATTTAGATACAGATCACAATGAAAGCTATGATTTTGGCGATTGGATTTACGTTAAACATCAAGGCTTTTACACCAAAATGCGCTTCTTTTCGCTCATTAAAAATGGCCTTGTGATCTCCAAACAAGAAGTTGCTAAATTTATTCAATCGCACAAAGAAGAACTGGAAACCATCCCGAGTTTTTTCAATCCCAAATGCCCTGTTTCAAAAGCATCACTGGAGCTTCATGCTCAAGGGCAAAATATTATCGTCAAACCTAAATATCATTTTCATGAAGGTTATGAGCTAAACAAAGCTATTTTCTTTGAAGATTACTGTTATTTTGAAGGACTTGGATTTTACCAACTGAGCAAAAACCTCCTTTTACCCGAAGGGTTTCGCAAAGAGACTAAAATCACTCCATATGAGCAAATTGCTTTTATGACACTGCACTTTCAAAACTTAAAACCTTTCATCTCACATGTTGATCCAAAACTCAATCCAGCAACAGACTTAAAACTCTCTTTAAAAAGTTTTGATGAGCACCAATACGAGCTGATCTATAAAAATAAAAAAGGGCTAGATGTCGATGTGACAGAGCTCTATAACGCCTCCAAACAAGGGGTCCCTTATTTCTTTTCAAATTTAGGTTTGATCAATTTAAAACATCCTAGATTTTCGTGGATATTAGACTTGAAAAAAGAGCAAGTCAATCAAACCAATTTAAAGTTAACTCCAATTGAAATGATTCGATTAGAAGCCATCGACACCGCCTTTGATCCAAATGCCTCTTTTAATTTAATCAATCAAATCTATCCTGAGATCAGCAATCAAAAATACTCATTAAAAGGGTTTAAACCGAAACTGCGCCCTTATCAAACTGTTGGCCTAGATTGGCTCTGGCGCCTCTACTCTTGCCATTTAAGCGGCATTTTATGCGATGACATGGGACTTGGAAAAACACTTCAATCGATGGCACTAATGGCTGCTATTAAAAATCAGCCCCACAAAAAAATGGAACCAGGACAAAAAGCACCTAAAAAGAAATTCTTAATTGTTTGTCCAACCTCAGTTATTTACCATTGGCAAGACAAATTAACTGAGTTTTACCCTCACTTAAAAATTTTAACTTTCTATGGGCTACATCGCTCACTCAAAAGATTCCAACAAAAATTTGATATCTTACTCACCTCTTATGGAATTTTGCGTATCGATCAAAAACCTATCTCTAAGATTGATTTCACACTTGCGATTTTTGACGAATTGCAAATTGCAAAAAACCACCGCAGCTTAACTTATACAGCGCTAACTCATGTGCAATCTAAAATGAAATTAGGGTTAACTGGAACTCCTATTGAAAATAACATTAGAGAACTTAAAGCCATCATTGATCTTGTCATCCCCTCTTACATGCCCCCTGATGATCAATTTCGCGATCAGTTCATCAACCCGATTGAAAAAGATCATCAAGAAGATAAGAAAAAAATTCTAAAGAAGATGATCGAGCCCTTTATCTTAAGAAGAAAAAAAGAAGACGTTTTAAAAGATCTACCAGACAAAACAGAACAAATCTCACATTGCGAACTCACACCAGAGCAAGCAAAGCTCTACGCTTTTTATCTCAATCAATCTAAAGAGACCTTTCTTAAAGAGCTTAAAGATGATCAAAAGCCTATCTCTTATATTCATATTTTTGCTCTCCTTACCAAACTCAAGCAAATTTGCAATCACCCCAAAAGTGTTGATAAAGAAAAATATAAAGACCTCTCTTCTGGCAAATGGGAGCTATTTGTTGAGCTTTTACAAGAAGCTCGAGATAGCGGACAAAAAGTGGTTGTCTTTTCACAATACTTAAATATGCTAGAGCTGATTGAAGAGCACTTAATACAAAATAACATCGGCTTTGCCTCAATTAGAGGTTCTACAAAAGATCGCAGAACGCCTCTTGAAAAATTCCAAACAGATCCTAAATGTGAAGTTTTTGTCGGCTCTTTAAAAGCAGTGGGTCTGGGTGTGGATTTAACAGCAGCCTCTGTTGTGATTCATTACGATCGCTGGTGGAATGCAGCAAGAGAAGATCAAGCAACCGATCGTGTGCATCGCATAGGACAGCAAAAAGGGGT
>CAZJSX010000255.1:0-2567 GCA_964548845.1 uncultured bacterium
GATGTCATCAGATGCTAATAGTGCTAGATAATCACCTGATGCGGCTTGACTGGCTCTATTTGTTGTATAGAAAATACCGGAGTTTTTTTCATTTTGCAAAAAACGTATTAAAGGGTACTGCTCTGCATATTTTTTGATGATTTGTGCACTTTGATCTGTCGAGCCATCATCAATAATAATAATCTCATAAGGCTGTACAGTTTGTTTAACTATAGATTCAATAGAATCAGTTAAGTAATGGGCGTAGTTGTAGTTAATTAAAATAACACTAATTTTCATGTTACAAGCTCATGCTGTAACATTTTAAAATGATTTGCAAAACTATCAAGATTGTGAAAAGAGCTATAATATTCTCTTAATTGATTAATTTTTGTTCGTATTAGCGAACTTTGATAGATTTTCAAAAGCTCAGTTGCTAAATTTTCCGTGTCCCAGTTGATAATAAGTTCGTGAATTTGATGTTTTTCAAGTTCATAAGCCATCCATGTGCCCGGGTATACAACCGGGATTTTACCTGCCATGATAGACTCTATAAAAATACCCGATGTTGCTTCCTTGTAATGAGCATCTGTGTAGGGCAAGAGAATTAAATCACTTTTATTCATCCAACTGGCATAGTCATCTCGGCTTAAATGATCAGCAAGTAGAGTAATTTTAGGCCCCCTTGCGCTTGCTGGTAGTGCCGCTGACTGAGCTGCAATAAGATGAAAGTGCTTATTATTTTCATTTAGTGAAGCTGCAAAGCCTTGGATGACACTTAATCCTTTACCCTCTCTAACAACCCCAGGCCACCAACAATAAATGAGATCCTTTTCTACAGTTGAATTAGCCTCAAAGCCCTCAACGTGTGGAATTGGAAGGGTAGTGAAGGGAAGGTCAAAAGCTTTCTCTAAATTGGCTTTCAAAAGTTCGCTATCGGTTAGCATCTGTAAATTAACTTTTGAGGTTTGGATTTTGTGATGCACTTTTTTATAAATTCCCACTTCAGTTTTCATAAACTCGGCAGGGTAGCGATATAAAAGCCACAGAGTTAAATTTCTTTTTGGTAAAAAAGATAAAACAGTTTTCAAAACTTCAATATCGTGTGGAGAGAAAGTTTCTAAAAATAAAATAGAAGAGGTGCCTTTTTTTGCTAAAAGAGGTTTCAAAGCCTTCCAAAGAGAATAGATGTATCTCATCCTTTCTTTGAATCGAACTAATTTTTTAGGTCTGAAATAGGGTCTGCCTTCAATAAGCTCATGCCAATGCCTCACTGTTGGGCAATCTAACACTTTCATCCAGTTAGGGGCGAGTGGACTTAGAATATTTTTCTCGGGCAAAATGGCAAAAAAAGACCAGTTTTGTTTGAGGGCAGCTTTTTCAATCGATTGATTATAGATGTAATTATGACCAATTGAAGTATAAAACCAGGGGTTAATTGTAATAAGTTGTTTTGACATTGCACATCAATCTTTATTTTTAACGAAACATTATATAAAATTAGGGTTCTATTTTCGAGATTTAAATTCAATAGTTTCTTTATGGATCAATTTGACGTCGTAATTGTTGGTGGTGGAATTGTCGGCCTTGCTACAGGCTATCAACTTTTAAAAGCCCACCCTAAGTTAAAACTTGCACTTTTGGAGAAAGAAAAAGAATTGGCTTTCCATCAGTCTGGTCATAATAGTGGAGTGATTCACTCTGGGATTTATTATAAGCCAGGTTCTCTAAAGGCAAAAAATTGTGTAGAAGGGGTAAAAAAACTACTTCAATTTTGTGATGAAAAGCAAATTGCTTATGAGCTTTGTGGGAAGGTGATTGTAGCATCATACGAGAGCGAAATCCCAAAGCTAGAAGAAATATATGCAAGAGGCCTGGCTAACCAAGTTCCTGGAATTAAACTTATTTCTCCAGCAGAGTTGAAAAAAATTGAGCCTTATGCCACTTGCGTCAAAGCCATGCATATACCCAATACAGGTATTACCGATTATAAAAAAATAGCTTTAGCTCTAGCAGATGAAATCAAGATGAGAGGGGGAGTTATTTTTTTAGAGCAAAAAGTAATCTCTTCAAAGCAAAAAAATGAAGAGACGATTATCAAAACCCCAGACCGAGAGTTTTGTGCAAAGCTAGTAATTAATTGTGCAGGATTGCAGTCCGACTCAGTTGCCAAAACGTTGGGAGAAAAACAAACCGCGCAAATTGTCCCTTTTAGGGGCGAGTACTACTATGTTAAGCCTGAAAAAAGATATTTGTTAAAAAGTTTGATTTATCCTGTTCCAGATCCTAAATTCCCGTTTCTAGGGGTCCATTTTACAAAAAAATTATCGGGTGAAGTAAAAGCTGGTCCTAATGCTGTTTTAGCTTTAGCCAAAGAGGGATATTTAAAAAGGAACGTCAATCTCAATGACATGAGACGATACTTAAGTTACCCAGGATTTTGGAAATTGATTACCAAACATTGGAAAATGGGTTGTTATGAACTTTACCGCTCTTATTATAAAGAGGCCTTTGTCAAAGATGCACAAAAGCTAATCCCTGATATCAAAAGTGAAGATTTTGTAGAGCAATCATCAGGGGTAAGGGCT
>CAZJSX010000256.1:0-2556 GCA_964548845.1 uncultured bacterium
CTCTTCGACGCTGGCGCGATTTCGTACCAATGCACTTACCTCGGACCGGCCATCAAAGAGCGCTACTTTCTAGATTAGATTCAGATGATTTAACAGTTAAAGAAGAGGCTTTTAAAGAAGGTGCAGCGTTGCTTAATAAATATCGCACCACTCTAAATCGTCAAATGGTGGTTAGGATTTTAAAGGTTACTGCTGGCGTTTTAGCTATTGCTGCTTGTGCGGCAACCTTAGCAACACCACCTGGTGCTGCTATTGCTTCTGCTGTTTTATTTGGAGCTTTCTTCTTATTGCAAACATCTGCTTGGTACATAAGTAACAAGCAAAAAGATGAAGACGTTTATCAGTTGATTGATTTTGCAATACCTACAGTAAAAGAGCTAATGAAGCCTTATTTAAAACCGGTAGACGTTGTCGTTGAAAATAAAGCTGTAGCGAAATTGAAAGAAGCAAGTAGGAGACGCAAAGATCTTTTTGAGAGTATTAATACTAGTAAATGGGTTGTTGCGCCACAGCTGCCAATTTGTGTCGAATTACCTCCTATTATTCCTGACATAGCAGTTGCCGGCTAAGAGCTGGTAATTGTCCCTTGATCCACAGTAAAGACTTTATAAGGGCAGTTTGGCGTGTAGGCTGTTAGTTTTGGAATTGTAACAAAGACTTGTCCCATATTTTCTAAATAACTAAAAAGTTTCTTTTGTCTAAATTCATCTAAATTTTGTCCTAAATCATCAATGCAAAATAGAGGGGACTCTTCCATCTTTTTTTGTAATCTTTTGTATTCTGCTAAATAAATGGAGGTCATAAAGGTTTGAATTTGACCCTCTGAAGCAAATTTTTTAGCAGTGTGATTTTGGAGATAAAACAGCAGTTCATCTTTATGGGGGCCAATTAAGCTAAATCCCATTTGAAAGTCTTTTTCTCGACTTTTTTGCAAAAGACTAAGGCATGAATTGGGGTTCAGTCCAGAAAGACTCTCTGAGTAAAAAGGACTTTTGTAACTAAAAGCAATCTCTTCAGCACCATCGGTGAGCTCTTGATGGATTTGCGTGCTATATTCTTTTAATTCATTTAAATTTTTGAGGCGTACGTCAATCAAATAAGGGATGCTTTTGGCCATTAATTCTTCATAAATATAAAGGGCACGAGAATCTTTTTTTTTAAGTAAAAAATTTCGTTCTTTCAAAGCTTTATAAAAATGCTGCAAATGGCGCAAATATAAAGGATCAATTTGAGAGCTGTGAAGGTCTAAAAATCGACGTCTGATTTGTGGAGAGCCTTTAATCAACTCGCAGTGATGTCCTGCAAAAAAGACCCCTTGTAGTAATCCTATGAGTGGAAGAAAACTGTTGTAGGTGGTTTGATTGTGCGCTAGAGTTTTTTTCTCTGAAGAATATTCTATAGCCACTGACTGCTCCACCTGATTTTTAACAAAGGTAGCGTGGACGCAAAATTGGTTTTGTTTCTCTAAAATTAAATCCTTTAAAGGAGACCCTTTAAAAGATTTTCCAGAAATTAATAGAGCAATTGCCTCTAAGCAGTTTGTCTTACCTTGGCCGTTTTTACCGACAAAGATATTCAAGCGAGGGGATAGCTCAATTTGGGCATTTCTGTAATTGCGAAAATGAACCAGACTTAACGTTTTGAGATAAGTCATGAGGCATCATTAAGACGCATTGGCATAATTACAAAGCGAGCTGTGGACTCATCGGTAATGACACCTGGATTATAAGGGTCATTTAATCCCAATTGGATCACTTCACTGCGGCAGTGACGCAAAATATCTAAAAAGATATGGGGGTTAAAAGCAATTGCAAAGGGGGCTTTATGATAGTTGACTGGCATCGAAACTTTTCCCTCTCCAATCAAGCTGTGATTGACTTTCAAGCTTAGTGAGCCCTCTTCAAATAAAAAGCGCACAGAGTGATTATCTTCATCTGTAAATAACGAGACTTGGCGAAGAAGTGAGATTAACTCTTCTCGGTGTAGTGAAACTTTGATGTCGAGTTTTTCTGGGATAATTCGTTTAAAGTCAGGATAGGTTCCAGATAGCAATTTGCTGACAATTAAAGTTTGCTCCATTTCAAGGGCAATTTTATCTGCCATTAAAAAGAGCTTCACATTTTCTTTTTCACCTAAATTTTTGGAGATCTCTTCAACTGCTTTTAGAGGAATGATGTATTCGCCTTTAAATTGAGCATCGATTTCTAAATCTGCAACAGATTCAGCTAAACATTTGCCATCTGCACCAACAAAAGTTGCTTTTTTGTTTTCAATTTTAAGCAAGATTCCAGTTAAAACATAGCGGCTATCTTCTCGAGATGCTGCAAATGAAGTTCTAAAGAGCATCTCTTTAAGGACTTTTTGTTCTAATTGTACAACTTTTGCAGCACTTAAATCTGGAAGATCTGGGAAATCTCTTTTGTGCATTCCATTAAATTTAAAGCGGGAGGTTCCAGAGACTACCTCTGAAATTTCCCCATCTTTAGAGTTGATTTCCAATGAAGAAGAGGTGAGCTCTTTAGTGAGTTGAAAAAAGCGTTTAGCGGGGAGGGTAAT
>CAZJSX010000257.1:0-2534 GCA_964548845.1 uncultured bacterium
ACATGCCAGACTGTTGCAGGAGAGCTTATGCACGCTAAAGCTTTAAAAACTCTTGAAGTTTGTTACCTAACCCGGTTTTCTGATTTGAAAATGGCAAGTCTTGGGAAGCAAAATAAAGGTGGGGCTTTTCATATGTCTGCACAAGGGCATGAACTTGTAAGTGCTGTTGCTTCATTAGAATTACTTGCAAAAGTCGATTGGAGTTTTCCTTATTACCGCGATCAAGCATTGCCAATTGGACTTGGATCAGATCTTAAAGATATTATCGGAGTTTTTTTAGGTAGAAACTGCAAAAATCACTCTGCTGGAAGAATGATGCCTTATCATTATTCGGATCGAGATTTAAGAATTGTCTGTCAGTCTAGCCCTGTGGGATCTCAGTTTTTACAAGCTGTTGGTAAAGCTTTAGGAATTAAACGAGCAGGCTTAAAAGAAGTCGTCTACGTTTCTGGAGGCGAAGGTTCAACTTCACAAGGGGACTTTCACGAAGCACTGAATTTTGCTTGTATCCATGCACTTCCAGTGATCTTTATGATTCAAGATAATGGTTGGGCTATTTCTGTTCCTGTTGAAGAACAAACAGCAGGTGGATCCATCTACAATGTGGCAAAAAGCTACCATGGAATGGAGGCTTTTGAAGTTGATGGTGGTAATTACACAGAACTTCAAAAAATCATGTCAAAAGTCGTTTTAAGGGCAAGATCGATGCAAGGGCCAAGTGTTGTCATTGCTAAACTACCAAGACTTGGTGCTCATAGTAATAGTGACGATCCTAAAAAATATCGCGATGAACAATCTGTTGCTGATGACTTTAAAAACGATCCACTCACACGCTTTGAAAAATATCTAATCGATCAGCACATTGTCACCCTAGAAAATTTAGAAAAAGTAAAAGCAAAAGCTGCTAAATTCGTTGATGAAAAAGCTCTAGAATCTGAAGAGCTCCCTTTCCCAACACCAGAGTCAGTATACGATCATATTTTTGCCCCATTTGAAGTTCAGTTAAAAGAACCAGAATTATCAGATCAAGAAATTGTGATGATGGATGCGATTAACCATGCATTACAAGAAGAAATGATTTTGGATCCTCAAACTTATGTTTTTGGTCAAGATGTAGCAGGCGGTAAAGGGGGAGTCTTTGGACTTACTCGAGGCCTTACAGCTCAATTTGGAAAAGAGCGCTGCTTTAATAGCCCTCTTGCAGAATCAACTATTATGGGATTATCACTTGGATTATCAGCAGGTGGTGAGCAAAAGGCAATTTCAGAAATACAGTTTAGTGATTATGTTTGGACGGGGATGAATCAATTGATGAATGAGATTTCATCTTTTCATTGGAGATCTAACGGAGAATGGACTCTTCCACTTGTTGTTCGCATTCCTTACGGTGGTTATATTCAGGGTGGCCCTTATCACTCTCAAAGTATTGAAGCCTACCTTGCACATTGTCCAGGACTTAAAGTAGTGATTCCAAGTAATGCTTTTGATGCTAAAGGGCTTTTAAAAACAGCAATTAGAGACCCCAATCCAGTCATCTTCTTAGAGCACAAATTACTCTATCGTCAAAGAGTATTCTCTGCCAGAAAAGAGCCTGATAAAGACTATTTAATTCCATTTGGAAAAGCAACCATCACCATGCCTGGCGATGAGATCACAGTTGTCTCTTGGGGATATACACTCGTGATGGCCCATGAAGTTGCTGATCGCCTCTCTAAAGAGGGGCACTCTATTGAAGTGATCGATTTAAGAACCATTGTTCCACTTGATAAAGAGGCCATTTTACAATCGGTTAAAAAAACGGGTAAACTTTTAATTGTTCATGAAGACACTAAAAATGGTGGCTTTGCAGCAGAAATTTCTGCGATTGTCAATGAAGAGATTTTTGAACATCTAGACGCCCCAATTGCCAGAGTCTGCGCTCTAAATACCCCTGTGGGCTATTCTAAGATTTTAGAAAATGCCACTCTGCCTCAAAAAGAAGACATTGAAAAAGCAATGCGCTCTCTCATAGCTTATTAAAAAAAAGTCGGCTCGCTGATTTGATGTTGATAAGCAATATGAATAGGCAGATCGATATCTTGAATTTCATTTTTTACAACACTAATTGCCATGTCAGGGTGATTGCACTCTTGCGAAAGATGAGCTAAATACACTTTTTGTAATTTAGGATGCATCAGTTTAGCTAAAAGCTTTCCGCAATCTTCATTAGAAAGATGTCCAAGCCGGCTAAGCACTCTATTTTTATAAATCATCGGCCGCGAGCAAGCGTGCACCATTGAAGGTTGATGGTTGGCTTCTAAATAAAGAAAATCGCAATTTTTAAGCTTTTGTTCAATGGTGCTAGAGGCAAATCCTAAATCGGCACAAAATCCCATTTTATATGATCCCGTTTCTATAGTAAAAGCAACTGGATCAGGAGTATCATGTTGAATAGAAAAAGGGTGAACCACTAAATCCATAAATTCAAACGTTTCATTAGTTGCAAAAATTTTGAATTTAGGTGCCCCTTTAAAATATTGAACAATTCCTTTAGC